>CAYTJS010000246.1:0-5827 GCA_964438115.1 uncultured Iamiaceae bacterium | reverse complement strand
CGCCGGCCTCGGACCCGACCAGCTCCGCCGGGTGCCGGTCGACCGGCACTTCGCCCTCGACCCGGCGGCCCTGGCCACGGCCCTGGCCGAGGACCGGGCGGCCGGGCGGGTGCCGTTCTTCTGCTGCGCCACCGCGGGCACGACCTCGTCGCTGGCCTTCGACCCGGTGGCCGACGTGGTCGAGGTCTGCCGGCCCCACGACGTCTGGGTCCACGTCGACGGCGCGCTGGCCGGCTCGGCCGCGGTGTGCCCCGAGTTGCGGTGGGTGAACGAGGGCCTGGCCGGGGTGGACAGCTACGCCATGAACCCGCACAAGTGGTTGTTCACCAACTTCGACTGCACCTGCTTCTGGGTGGCCGACCGGGCCCCGCTGCTCGCCGCCCTGTCGATCCTGCCCGAGTACCTCCGTAACGCGGCGAGCGAGGCCGGGGCGGTGATCGACTACCGCGACTGGCAGATCCCCCTGGGGCGCCGCTTCCGGGCGCTCAAGCTCTGGTTCGTCATCCGCCACTACGGCGCCGAGGGCCTGGCCCACCACGTGCGCCGCCACGTCGCCCTGGCCGACCGCCTGGCCGGGTGGGTGGCCGACGACGAGCGCTTCGAGCTGGCCGCCCCGCCCCGGTTGGGGCTGGTGTGCCTGCGCCACCGCGGTGGCGACGAGGTCAACCAGCGCCTCCTCGACGCCGTCAACGCCTCGGGGGCCCAGTACCTCACCCACACCCGCCTCGACGACCGGCTCACCCTGCGGGTCTCGATCGGCCAGACGACCACCGAGGGGCGCCACGTCCTGGCCCTGTGGGAGCACCTCCGGTCCCTGGCCGACGCCGAGGTCCCCTAGCGTGGCCCCATGAGCATCACGGTGACGTTCGAGGGCGAGAACCACGCCGACGTCGTCCGCCAGGTGAAGGAGTGGCTGGCGACCACCGAGGGCCCCGACCGCCTGTCGGCGGCGGAGGCCATCGAGCAGGGGGCCGGGCTCTACAAGGACGCCCTGCGCATCATCGCCGCCGCCGCCCCGCAGCCGGTCGCCGACAGCGACATCGTGAAGTCGCTGACCGACATGGGGTACCGGGCCACCGACGTGACCACCGAGCGCCTCATCGAGGGCCTGGGCCGGGTCGAGGAGCTCTCCGGCGGCACCCTGGTGCGCGAGGTCCGCGACACCGGCAAGCAGGCCGTCTTCGAGATGAACGCCACCCTGGCCAAGTCCATCCTGCGCCAACTCGGTCGCCGGTAGGGGCGGGCGGGTGCGGGTGCGTCGGGTCCGCGACGGGGGTGGGGTGCCTCGCTAGGCTGCGTGGTTTCCCACCACCACTCCGTTGACGCTGGGGGTCAGCCGTGGCAGAGATCGAGATCGGACTCGGGAAGTCGGGCCGCCGGGCCTACGGCTTCGACGACATCGCCATCGTGCCCAGTCGGCGCACCCGGGACCCCGAGGACGTCGACATCTCCTGGGAGATCGACGCCTACCGCTTCGAGCTGCCGCTCATGGCCTCGGCCATGGACGGCGTGGTCAGCCCGGCCACCGCCATCGAGATCGGCCGCCTCGGTGGCGTCGGCGTGCTCAACCTCGAGGGCCTCTGGACCCGCTACGAGGACCCCGACACCCTCCTCGACGAGATCGCCGAGCTCGACAACGAGAAGGCGACCCGGCGGATGCAGGAGATCTACCTGGAGCCGATCAAGCCCGAGCTGATCGGCGAGCGCATCCGCGAGATCAACGCCGCCGGGGTCACCTCGTGCGTGTCGGTGACCCCCCAGCGGACGGCCGCCTTCGCCCCCCACGTCCTCGAGGCCGAGGCCGACATGCTGGTGATCCAGGGCACCGTGGTGTCCGCCGAGCACGTGTCCCGCACCGTCGAGCCCCTCAACCTGAAGGAGTTCGTGCGGGAGCTGTCCATCCCGGTCATCGTCGGCGGCTGCGCCAGCTACCAGGCCGCCCTGCACCTCATGCGCACCGGCGCCGCCGGCATCCTCGTGGGCGTCGGCCCCGGCCATGCCTGCACCACCCGCGGCGTGCTGGGCATCGGCGTCCCCCAAGCCACCGCCATCGCCGACGCCCGCGCCGCCCGCATGCGCCACCTCGACGAGACCGGCGTCTACGTGCACGTCATCGCCGACGGCGGCATGGGCACCGGCGGCGACATCGCCAAGGCCATCGTGTGCGGCGCCGACGCCGTGATGATCGGCTCGCCGCTGGCCGCCGCCGTCGAGTCGCCCGGCCGGGGCCACCACTGGGGCATGGCCACCTTCCACCCGACGCTGCCCCGCGGGGCCCGGGTGAAGACCACCACGCGGGGCACCCTGCAGGAGATCCTGGTCGGCCCCGCCCACGAGAACGACGGCCGCATGAACCTCTTCGGCGGCCTCCGCACCTCGATGGCCACCTGCGGCTACGAGAGCCTGAAGGAGTTCCAGAAGGCCGAGGTCATGGTCGCCCCCGCCCTGCAGACCGAGGGCAAGAACCTGCAGAAGGCCCAGGGCGTCGGGATGGGGCACTGAGCTTGTCCGACGGCCCGGTGCCCGAGGTCCTCGTCGTCGACTTCGGGGCCCAGTACGCCCAGCTCATCGCCCGCCGGGTCCGCGAGGCCCACGTCTACAGCGAGATCGTCCCCCACACGATCACCGCCGAGGAGCTGGCCCGGCGCCGCCCGGCGGGGCTGATCCTCTCCGGCGGCCCCAAGTCGGTCCACGTCGAGGGCTCGCCCCGCCTGGACCCGGCCGTCTACGAGCTGGGGATCCCGACGCTGGGCATCTGCTACGGCGCCCAGCTCGTGGCCCTCCAGCTCGGGGGCGAGGTGGCCAGCACCGGCCGGGGCGAGTACGGGCGCACCGACCTCGACGTCGTCGGTGACAGCGTGCTCTTCGGGGCGACCCAGCCCCGGCACCAGCAGGTGTGGATGAGCCACTTCGACTCGATCGTGGCCGCCCCCGAGGGCTTCCGGGTCACGGCCACGACCGCCGATGTCCCCGTGGCCGCCCTCGAGCACCGTGAGCGGGGCGTCTACGGCGTCCAGTTCCACCCCGAGGTCGTCCACACCGCCCACGGCCAGGAGGTGCTCGAGCACTTCCTCTACGACGGCTGCGGCCTGGCCCCCACCTGGACCATGAGCTCGGTCATCGAGACCCAGGTGGCCGCCGTCCGCGAGCAGGTGGGCGACGGCCGCCTGATCTGCGGGCTCTCGGGTGGGGTCGACTCGGCGGTGGCCGCCGCCCTGGTGCACAAGGCCGTGGGCGCCCAGCTCACCTGCGTGTTCGTCGACACGGGGCTGATGCGGCTGGGCGAGGGCGAGCAGGTGGTCGAGACCTTCCGCCGCCACCAGGGCATCGAGCTCATCCACGTGCGGGCGGGGGACCGCTTCCTCGAGCGGCTGGCCGGGGTGGTCGACCCCGAGGAGAAGCGCAAGACCATCGGCGAGCTGTTCATCCGGGTCTTCGAAGAGGCCGCGGGCGGGCTGAGTGACGCCCGCTTCCTGGTACAGGGGACGCTCTACCCCGACGTCATCGAGTCGGGCACGGCCGACGCGGCCAGGATCAAGAGCCACCACAACGTCGGCGGCCTGCCCGAGGACATGGACTTCGAGCTGGTCGAGCCGCTGCGGGCCCTGTTCAAGGACGAGGTCCGGGCGCTGGGCACCGAGCTGGGCCTGCCCGACGAGATCGTGTGGCGCCAGCCCTTCCCCGGCCCCGGCCTGGGCGTGCGCATCATCGGCGAGGTCACCGCCGACAAGGTCGCCACCCTCCAGGCCGCCGACGCCATCGTGCGCGAGGAGGTGCGGGCCGCCGGCCTCGAACGCGAGATCTGGCAGGCCTTCGCCGTCCTGGCCGACATCCGGTCGGTGGGCGTCATGGGCGACGAGCGCACCTACGGCTACCCGATCATCGTGCGGGCGGTGACCAGCGAGGACGCCATGACCGCCGACTGGGCCCGCCTGCCCCACGATCTCCTGGAGCGCTTCTCGCAGCGCATCATCGCCGAGGTCCCGGGGGTGAACCGGGTGGCCTACGACATCACCTCGAAGCCGCCCGGCACCATCGAGTGGGAGTGACCGCGGTCGGCTGACCTTCGCTCAGGTGTCGGCGGCGATCCAGGTCCGGGCCGAGTCCAGTTCGTCGTACGGGAAGACCTTGACCTTGCCGGGCATGGCGAATCCGAACCACCGCACCCCCCGGGCGAGCCAGGTGACGTCGGTGACCACGCCGATGCGATCGAAGTCGAACAGGTGGTGCATCCCGAACTTCGAGTCCTCCCAGACGGCATCGCGTTCGTACTCCTCGAATTCCGGCCCCAGGACGTAGAGCAGGCGGATCTTGTCGCGTCCCTCCAGCGCCCGTTCCACCGCCGGGATGACGACGTCCTCGTAGTCGTCGTCCTCGACCTCGCCGACGGCCCGCAGTCCCACGACACCCTCGGGTAGCCCGCTCAGCAGTTCGATCATCGCCACGCTCCTCCCGGTCGGACCCGGTGTCGAACGGTCCGGTCGTCGCGTTGCCGAACCGAGGCAACCCTAGGTCGAGAGGGGAGGCGCCCGCCCCTTGCCCTAATACCGGTAGTCGGGTAGGTTTGACCGGAATGGACGGACAGCTGCTCCTCGTCGGCCTCGCCGGCTTCCTCGCCTGCCTGGTCGACGGCGCTCTTGGCATGGGCTTCGGGCCCACCGCGTCCACCATCCTCCTGGGCTCGGGGCTGTCCCCGGCCGGTGTCTCCGCCACGGTCAACCTGGCCAAGGTGGTCACCGGCCTGGCCTCGGCCATCTCGCACTGGCGCTTCGGCAACATCGACCACCGCCTGGTCCTGCGCCTGGCCCTCCCCGGCATGGTCGGCGCCCTGATCGGCGTGACCGTCCTGGCCAACGTCGACGGGGACGTCATCAAGCCCTTCCTCGCCGTCCTCCTGCTGCTCGTCGGCCTGCGCATCCTGATCCGCTTCAGCCGGCCCCTGCCCGTCACCGCGGCCGACGCCGAGCGGGACGAGGCCGAGCACCACGACGACCCCATGCCCGAGTGGGACGACCGGGGGACGCCGGTGGTGGCCACCGCCGGTGGGGTCACCAACGGCCTGATCGGGGCCTGGGGACCGGTCGTGACCCCGTTCCTGCTCCATCGGGGCCTGCCGCCGCGCTTCGCCATCGGCTCGGTCAACACCGCCGAGGTGGCGGTGGCCGTGGTCGCCGCCGGGTCCCTCATCGCCTCCATCGGCGGTGGCGAGATGGACCTCGGCATCGCCCTGGCCATGCTGATCGGCGGTGTCCTGGGCGCCCCCCTCGCCGCCTACATCATCCGCTTCCTCCCCGCCCGGGGGCTGGGCGTGGCGGTCGCCGGCCTGCTGATGCTGACCAACGCCCGCGAGCTCGCCACCTGGGCCGAGCTCGGCCCGGTGCGCTGGGCGGCCTACGGGAGCATCGTGGTGGCCTGTCTGGTGGCCGGGCTCGTCCCCAGGCTGCGGGCCCGCCGGGAGGCTTCCGTCGAGGCCCCCGCGTAGCTCACGCCCGGGTGGCCACCCAGAGGTCCTCGGCGGGCCAGCGGCGGGCCCAGTCGGCGGTGACGATCTCGTAGAAGTCCGGCGTGGTGGCGGCATCGGGCGGGGTCAGCTCGTGGAGCGCCTCCACCGTGAAGCCCGCCGCCCGCAGCAACCGGATCCAGGTGCCGTGGTCGGGGTGGTGTTCCACCCCGCCGCCGGGCCACTGGATCGTGGCCACCTCGGCCGGGCCGCGGAGCAACCGGACCCCGGCCGGCCCGCCCTCGGCGGGCACGCAGAGGGCGGCCAGCACCGAGTTGGTGAGGAAGACCAGGCGCCCGCCCGGCCGCAGGATGCGGGCGGCCTCGG
>CAYTJS010000245.1:0-5865 GCA_964438115.1 uncultured Iamiaceae bacterium | reverse complement strand
CGTGGCGCAGCTCGGCCTCGGTCATGCGCCGGTGCAGGGCCAGGGCGGCGATGAGGTGCACGTCGTCCACGCCGGCCTCGGCGGCCAGGTCGAGCACCGCCTCGATGATCCGCTGGCGGATGTCGGGCCGGCGCATCGGCGGCAGGGGCAGCGAGATGTCGTCGAAGGCGATGGTCAGCTTCATCCCCGGGCGCAGGAGGGCCGGCAGGGGCTCGCTGTCGAGGGGGTGGAGCAGGGCGTGGCGGATCGCCGCGTCGGGGTCCTCGATCCCCGGCAGGGGCTCGGCGGGGTAGATGATCCGCGACCGCCCGACGGGCAGCCGCTCGAGGCGGAGCGTCTCGCCGTGGTGGAAGACCACCGGGGGGGTCGAGCGATCGACCTCGAGGACGAAGCCTGGTCTGCTCACCGTCGGTCTCTCTCCTTCTCCGGGCGCAGGTCGAAGGCCACCTTCACGGCCCCGAGGGCCCCGGCGGTGGCGGCGTGCTCGATCGCCTCGGGGAAGCGGTCGAGCGGGTAGGTCGTGGTCACGAGGCGGCCGAGGTCGGCGTCGCGCACGAGCTCGAAGGCCAGGTCGAAGGTCCGGCGGCCGTCGGACTCGGTGCCGTAGGCGTAGGCCCCGACCAGGGCGATCTCCTTGTGCCAGAGCGGCGTCAGGTCGAGGGTCACCGACGCGGGCATCCCGCACAGGCCGACCCGGCCGCCGGGGGCGGCGATGTCGATGGCGGTGGCGATGGTGTCGGCCGCGCCCACGCAGTCGACCACGCCGGCGGCCCCGCCGGTGAGGGTGTCGCCCACGACCATGGCCCCGGTCACCCGGCGCACGGCCCGGTGGACCTCGCCGGGGTCGACCACGAGGTCGGCCCCCAGCTCCCGGGCCAGGGCGGCCTGGTGCGGGTAGCGGGCGGTGGCCACCAGGGTGCGGGGGGCGGCGTGGCGGCGCAGGGCGGCGATGGTCAGGAGGCCGAGGGTCCCGGCGCCGAGCACCACGTGCACGGCGTCGTCACCGGTGTGGGCGGCGGCCGCGAGCGCGGCCCGGAGGGCGCAGGCGGTGGGCTCGACCATGACCGCGGCCTCGTCGCTCAGGTCGTCGGGGACGGCGTGGAGCTGGCTGGGGTGGGCGACCAGCTCGGTCGACCAGCCCCCGCCGGTGTCGCAGCAGAAGCCGGTCTGGAGTCCGGGCTCGAGGTGGCCGAAGGCGACCCGCTCGCAGCGGCCGACGTCGGCGGTGGCGCAGGCGCCGCAGGGCGGGTCGATGCCGCGGGCGGCGCAGCCGAGGACGGCCTCGAGCACGACCCGGGAGTCGTCGTCGAGGTCACCGACGACCTCGTGGCCGGGGACGAACGGGAACGAGACGATCGGCTCGAAGTAGCGAGAGCTGCGGCCGTCCACGGTGGCCAGGTCCGAGCCGCAGATGCCGGCCAGCCGGGGTCGCACTCGCACCCAGTCGGGGCCGGGCAGCTCGGGGGGGTCGACGTCGCGCAGCCGCAGCGGTCCGACCCGGGCGCCGCGGCCGGGGGCCACGCTGCCGGCCACGCGGGCGGCGGCGTAACGGGCGATCCGTCGCTCGAAGCGCAGGGCCTTCATCGGCGGGGCACCCCGCTGGTCGGGCTGAAGCGCTCGAGGGTGCGCCCGACCCAGCCCTCACGGCCGCCCGGCCGGGCGGCGATGGGCAGCGGCGGTCGAGGCCCACCGGGGGCCTTGGCGAAGTGCTCGACCAGCCAACCCCGCTTGCGGGCCAGCGCCGAGAGCCGGGTCTCGGGATTGACGGCCACCGGGAACCCGACGGCCTCGAGCATGGGCAGGTCGCTGGCCGAGTCGGCGTAGGCCACCGACTCCCGCAGGGCCAGGCCCTCGGCGGCCGCGTAGTCGGCCATCACCTGGGCCCGGGCCTCGCCGGTGGGCGGGACCTCGCGCATCCCGCCGGTGTAGCGGCCGTCCCGGGTCTCGAGGGAGGCGCAGACGATGTCGTCGAAGAGTGGGCGTAGCGGCTCGACCACGAAGTCGAGGGCGCCGGTGATGAGCAGCGTCCGGTGGCCCAGGGCCCGGTGCCGGCGCACGCGGCGGATGGCGGCCGGGAACGACTTGGTGAGGATGAGGTCGGAGAACATGCGCCAGCTGTCCTCGTCGATCTGGTCGACGGGGGCGTGCTCGTAGCGGCGGTAGAAGTGGCGCAGGAAGTCGCTGCGGTCCCGCCGGTCGAGGGCCAGCAGGCTGGGGCCCTCGCGCACCATGGCGGCCACGAAGCGGGCCCGGTCCTCGGGCGGCAGCCGTCGCGTGGCCAGCCACGAGTAGGACGCCACCACGTTGGAGGCGATCAGGGTGTTCTCGAGGTCGAAGACGGCCAGGTGGCGGGCCGGGTCGAGGACCTGGGACCGCAGTCGCTCCTGGCGGTCGGTGGTGGTGCGGCCGCCGCCCTCGGTGCGCACCCGGGCCTGGGCCACGATCGAGGGGAGGTGGATCTCCCGCACGTAGGTGGGCCAGTCGATGGCCCGGGGGTTGAAGTCGAAGGCGGCCCGGTCGTCGTCGTCGAGGGCCTCCCAGCGGGCGAGCAGGCGCTCGACGCCGTAGACGGCCTCGCACTCGGCGTACTTGCCGTAGAGCTCGACGTAGCCGATGGCCCGCTCGGCCTCCTCGCGCTTCTCCTCGAGGGTGGCGCTCCACTCGGCCTGGCGGCCGCGGAGGGGGAGGGCGGCGAGGACCTTCTCGGCCCGTTCGAGGGTGACCTTGGCCCGCTTGAGCTGGCCCTCCACCCGTCCCCGGCCGGGGAAGGCCCAGTCGGCCACGACGATGGGCTGGCCCTCGCGGTCGTACAGCGGGTGCTCGCGGAACCAGCCCTTCACCAGGTCGACGAGCTGGCCGTAGCGCAGTGGGTTGACCGAGCCCGACGCCACCTGGGTGACGCTGACCGACCCGTCGGGCTCGGGGCCGGCGGCGGCGACGGCGCAGATGGCGGCCGCCACCTGGTCCACGGGGATGACGTCGACGATGCCCTCGGGGACCCCGGGGAACTGCTTCAGCAGGCCCCGGGCATAGGAGATGATGACCGGCTCGGCCATGCGGAAGCCGCGTATCCAGCCCGGCTTGGGCTCGGCCAGGGCGGACTCGATGATCGAGGGGCGCACGATGCTCACCGGCACCGGGCCCCGGGTCTCGCACAGGGCCCGCTCGCCCAGGGCCTTGGTGTAAGCGTAGGCGTCGGGCCAGCCGAGGGAGGCGGCCCGGGCCCGGCCGGCCTCGGCCATGCGGTCGCTCACCCAGCGGGTGCGCCACTGCTCGGTCTTCTCGGCGAGCAGGGGGACGCCGGCCGCCCCCAGCTCGTCGCGGGCCTGGCGCCGGAAGGCGGCGAGTTGCTCGGGCGTGCGGCTGGCCGCCTCGACGTCGGCCCGCATGCGCCGGGCGGCGTCGACCTCGGTGCGCCAGTCGACGTCGGCGAAGAAGTCGCTCTCCTCGACCAGCTCCTCGGGGGCCGAGCCCCGACGGCTGCCGGCGACGTAGCAGGTGCTGACGGCCACCAGGTGCGGCGTGACCCCCAGCTCGTTCAGGGTGGCGGCGATGCGGGTGGGGCCCAGCAGGTTGACCTCGACGGCGGCGTCGAGGGCCGAGTCGAACGACACGGTGGCCGCCGAATGGATGACGATGTCGCAGGACGCCAGCGCCGCCCGGCCCTCCTCGTCGAGGCCGAGGCCGTCGGTGCCCACGTCGCCGGCCACGGCCCGGACCCGGCGGTCCACCATGGCGTCGAAGGCCTCGGCGCCCAGGTCGTCGCGGAGGCGGTCGAAGGCGTCGTTGCGGAAGATCTCCCGCTTGGCCCGGCGGGTCGGGTCCGAGCGGCGCCCGGGGCGGATGAGCAGCACCAGCTCACAGCCGGGCGCCGAGCGCAGCAGCCGCTCGACCAGCGCCGTGCCCAGGAACCCGGTGCTGCCGGTGACGGCGATACGGCGGCCGTCGAGGGCGGCGCTGATGGCCATGGGGTGACGTTCTACCATCTGGTAAGTGACCGCCTCGACTCGGGACCGGGCCCTCGACGCCGCCCTCGTGTCCTTCGCCGGGCGCGGCTACGAGGCCACCTCCCTCGACGACGTGGCCCGCGAGACCGGCGTGTCCAAGCAGGCGGTCCTGTACTACTTCCCTGCCAAGGCCGCCCTGCTCGACGCCGTCATCGACCGCAGCGCCCTCGAACTGACCGAGGCGCTGGAGGCCGGCCTCGAGCACGCGGGTCAGGGATGGGACCGGGTCGAGGCCGTGGTCCGGTCGGTGTTCCGGCTGGCCCTGCGCCGACCCGAGCTGCTCGGCCTGCTGCGCGAGGTCAGCCGCCTCGGTCCGCCCGCCGCCCCCCGGCTGATGGCGGCCATGGACCCGCTCGTGCAACGGGCCCGTGAGTTCCTCGAGCTGGAGATGGCGGAGGGCCGGATGCGAGCCACCGACAGTCGCCTGCTGCTCCTGTCCGCCTACTCGACGGTCATCGGCATGGCCACCGAGGTCGAGGTGCTGCGGGCCCTCGGCGAGGAGCCGACCCTGCGGTCCCTGGCCCGGCGCCGCCGCGAGCTGCTCGACTTCCTGCACTCGGCCGTGTCGGTCCCCGTCGTCGCACCGGTCGCTCACTAGCGTCGCCCGGCGTGAAGCGCCTCCTGCCGGTCCTGGTCCTCGCCCTCGTCGTGGCGGTCGGCTGCGGGGGGGACGACGGCGGGAGCGGCGACGGCGGGTCGGGGAGCGCCGATCCGGCCCTCGTGGAGCTCCTGCAGACGGAGGGGGGCCAGCCCGAGGTCATCGCCGTCTGCGTGGCCGAGCGCCTGGCCGCCGACGAGCGCGTCGACCCCGACGAGCTGGAGGCCATCGTCCGGGGGGAGGGCAGCACCGACGTCGACACGGCGACCGCCTACGGCGACGCCGCCTTCGGCTGTGCCCAGGACCGGGCCGAGGGCCGCCTCACCGAGGGCTGACCGGCGGCGGCCCGTCGGTCAGGTGACCCGCAGGCCCTCCAGGCCCTCCTCGGGCTCGGGCGGGCGCAGGTCGAGGGCCTCGAGGGCGTCGACCAGGACCTGACTGACGACCAGGTTGCGGAACCACTTGCGGTCGGCGGGCACGACGTACCACGGGGCGTGGTCGGTGGAGGTGGCCGACAGGGCGTCCTCGTAGGCGGCCCGGTAGTCGTCCCAGCGCTCCCGCTCGGCCAGGTCGCCGCGGGAGAACTTCCAGCGCTTGTCGGGCTCGTCGAGGCGGGCCTGCAGGCGCTCCGCCTGCTCCTCCTTCGAGATGTGGAGGAAGAACTTGAGGACGGTGGTGCCCTCGTCGGCCAGCAGGCGCTCGAAGGCGACCAGGTGGTCGTAGCGCCGCTGCCACCGCACCTCGGGCACGAGGCCGTGCACCCGCACCACCAGCACGTCCTCGTAGTGGCTGCGGTTGAAGATCACCAGCTCCCCGTCGGCGGGGGTCTGGGCGTGGACCCGCCAGAGGTAGTCGTGGGCCAGTTCGGTCGGTGACGGCTGCTTGAACGAGGCCACCCGCACCCCGAGGGGGTTCACGTGCTCGAAGACGTGGCTGATGGTGCCGTCCTTGCCGCCGGTGTCCATGGCCTGCAGGACGACCAGCACCTTGTGGCGCCCGTCGGCCCACAGGAGCTCCTGGAGGGCCTCGAGGCGGGCGTTGAGGGCCACGTGGGCGGCCTCGCCCTCGCCCTTGTCGCCGTCGAAGTCACCGGTGTCGCGGGGGTCGACGGCGGTCAGGTCGACCCGGGTGCCCGGGCGTACGCGGTACCGCTCGACGTCGAGCGCCCGGCTCACGACGACCGCTCGTTGCGGGTGGTGCGGCGCACCTTGGCCCGTCGCTCGTGGCGCTCGAGGGCCAGGGCGACCAGTTCGTCGATGA
>CAYTJS010000244.1:3728-5938 GCA_964438115.1 uncultured Iamiaceae bacterium | reverse complement strand
CGGCCACCAGGGCCCGCCAGCCGTGGCCGGCGGCCCACTCGGCCAGGTCCTCGGCGGTGCGGGGCTCGGCCAGGCGGTGCAGCCCCGGGGCCCAGGCCCCGGCCAGGAGGTCGTCGAGATCGGCCACGGGGGCCGGGTCAGTCACCGACGACCTCGCGGAAGCTCTCGTAGTGGTCGTCGGTGTAGAAGACGGCGCCGTCCTGGCCGACGACGATGCGGCGGGCGCCCCGGTCGTCCTCGCCCGGGGTGATCACCGTGTACTCCTTGTACCAACCCTCCGGGTTGGCGGGCAGCAGCCCCTCGCGGTTGAAGAACGTGATGCCGTCCCGGTCGAAGGGGAACGGGCCACCCCGGTCGACGAGCAGGATCGTGTCGATGGCCTCGTCGGGCAGCTCGCTGACGTAGACGACCGGGAGCTCGCTGTAACGAGCGGGCTCGTCGGTGACGCCGGTGTCGGTCGGGCTGGTGTCGTCGACGAGCGGGTCGTCGGCACCGTCGTCGGGACCGGGCAGCAGCGACTGGTCGGTGACCAGCGACGACGACTGGTCGCTGCCCCCGTCGTCGCCCGTGGTGGTGGACAGCAGGCTGCCGGCCAGGCTCAGGACGAGGACGGCGGCCAGGACGACGGCGACGATGCGGGTGCGGGTGCGGCGGTCCACGACGACGCAAGGTACCGGAAGCCCTCAAGGCCGACCCCGTCACCGCCGACGGTGAGACGATGGGCGAGCACAAGACGACGGACGGGCTCTCGGTCGGCGGCCAGGCCCTGATCGAGGGCGTGATGATGCGGGCGGGCGAGCGGTGGGGTGCCGCCGCCCGCGCCCCGGGCGGTGAGATCGTGACCACCGGCGCCCCCGTGCCCACCTGGGCCCGCCGCACCGACAAGGTGCCGATCGCCCGCGGCGCCGTGGCCATGGTCGAGACGATCATGGTCGGGCTCAAGGCCCTGAAGTGGTCGGCCCAGGTCGCCGACCCGGCGGAGGAGGGCGAGGTCTCGGACCGGAAGCTGGCCCTCACCACCGCCGTCGCCCTGCTCGTGTTCGCCGGGATCTTCGCCGTGGTGCCCGCCGCCGTGGCCCGGGGCCTCGGCCTCGAGGGCACCCCGTTCGTCATCACCGAGGCGGTGCTGCGCCTCGGCCTGTTCCTCGGCTACCTGGTGCTGATCGGCCGCTCCCCCGGCATCAAGCGCACCTTCGCCTACCACGGCGCCGAGCACATGGTCATCGCCGCCCACGAGCACGGCGCCCCGATGACCATCGAGGGGGTACGCCCCTTCAGCGTCCGCCACGCCCGCTGCGGCACGGACTTCCTGCTCCTGGTGGTCGTGGTGGCCATTGTCGTGTTCAGCTTCGTGGGCGATGCCTCCTGGCCCGTCCTCATCGCCACCCGGCTCCTGGGCCTGCCCCTCGTCGCCGGCCTGGCCTACGAGGTCCTGAAGCTGGCCAAGCGCCGCCCCGACAGCCCCGTCGTGAAGGTGCTCACCGCCCCCGGCCTGGCCCTGCAGGCCATGACGACCCGCCAGCCCACCGACGACCAGATCGAGGTGGCCATCGCCGCCCTGGCCGTCGTGCACCCGGGCGAGCCCGCCCGGAGCTGACGGCGCCGTAGGGTCGACGGATGGCCACCATCCGTCGCCTGGTCGGCGTCTACGACGCCGACGGCACCCTGCGGGGTGAGGTCGCCTACTGGGTCGGGGCCCGGCTGGGTCGGGCCCACTGCGCCCTCCGCGACATCACCCACTCGGCCGTGCGCCGCCGGCCCGAGTGGCAGCGCTGCGCCGAGGGCCTGCCCGTCCCCTTCGTGACCCACCACCGCGACGAGGTCGACGACCTGGTCACCGCACCGCCCTACGTGGCGGCCGAGACCGACGACGGCCCGGTGGTGCTCCTCGACGGTCCCGCCCTGGAAGCCCTCGCCGGCTCCCCCGAGGGCCTGGTCGCCGCCATCGAGGCCGCCGCCACCACCCACGCCCTCACCTGGACCTGACCCCACGACTCCTTCTGGACGCGCGTATGTGTTCCTGAGAACACAGACGCGCGTCCAGAACGGGGGGTGGGGGCCAGACTGGCGGGTGTGACGGACCTGGCCCTGGCGGTGGACATCGGCGGGACGAAGCTGGCGGCCGCGCTGGTGGACGGCGACGGGGCCATCCTCGCCCGGGCCGGTCGGCCCACGGCCGCCCAGGGGGACGGCGAGGCCCTCTTCGCCGC
>CAYTJS010000244.1:0-3628 GCA_964438115.1 uncultured Iamiaceae bacterium | reverse complement strand
CCCGGGCCGGTCGGCCCACGGCCGCCCAGGGGGACGGCGAGGCCCTCTTCGCCGCCCTGGCCGACCTCGTGGACGAGGTGCGGGGGGCGGCGCCCGACGAACCGGTCGTGTGCGGCGTGGGCTGCGGGGGGCCGATGACCGACGCGGGGACGACGGTGTCGCCGGTGAACATCCCGGCGTGGCGTCACTTCCCGCTGCGGGCCCGGCTGGCCGACCACACGGGGCTGGCCACCTTCGTCGACAACGACGCCAAGGCCCTGGCCCTGGGTGAGGGGTGGCAGGGGGCGGCCACCGGGGTGCGGGACTACCTGGCCATGGTGGTGTCGACCGGGGTGGGCGGCGGCCTCGTCCTCGACGGGCGGCTGGTGGACGGGGCCGACGGCAACGCCGGCCACGTGGGCCACGTGATCGTGGTGCCCGACGGGGCCGAGTGCGGCTGCGGGGCGCGGGGGTGCCTCGAGGCCGAGGCCTCGGGGACCGGGATCGCCCGGGCCACCGGCCGCCCGGCGGCCGAGGCCGACGCCGCCGTGCGCACCCGCACGGGGACCCTGGTCGGGCGGGCGGTGGCGTCGGTGGCCAACCTCTGCGACCTGCGCCTGGCCGTGGTGGCCGGGTCGGTGGCGCTCGGCTTCGGCGACGACTTCTTCGCCGCCGCCCAAGCCGAGCTCGACCTCTCGTGCCGCCTGGACTTCAGCCGGGGGGCCCGGATCGTGCCCGCCGGCCTCGGCGCCGACGGGCCGATCGTGGGGGCGGCGGCGGTGGGCTGGCGGGGCCTCGGTCGCCTGCCGTGAGCGGACCGCCCCCCGCCCTCGAGCCGATGAAGGCGGTGGGCGGCGACCTGCCCCGGGGTGAGGGCTGGGCCTTCGAGGTCAAGTGGGACGGCATGCGCCTGCTGGCCACCTGCGACCCCGCCGGGCCGGGCCTGGTGCTGCGCACGACCCGGGGCCACGACGCCGCCCCCCGCTTCCCCGAGCTGGCCGGGCTGGCCACCGCGGTGGGGCGGCCCGCCGTGCTCGACGGCGAGGCCGTGGTCCTCGACGACGAGGGCCGGCCCGACTTCGGCCGGCTGCAGACCCGCATGCACCAGGCCGACCCCGGCGCCCTGCCGGAGCTGATGGCCCGGGCCCCGGTCACCTTCGTCGCCTTCGACCTGCTCTGGTTCGACGGCCACGACCTCACCGCCCTCCCCTACCGGGAGCGGCGGCGCCTCCTGGCCGAGGTGCTCGAGCCGGGGCCGGCCTGGCTGGTGCCGGCCCACGTCGAGGACGACGGCGAGGCCCTCTACCGCCAGGCCGAGGACCGGGGCCTCGAGGGCCTGGTGGCCAAGCGCCTGGACAGCCCCTACCTGCCGGGGAAGCGCTCCCCCGCCTGGCGCAAGGTCAAGATCCGGCGGGGCCAGGAGCTGGTCGTGGGCGGCTGGCTGCCGGGCGAGGGCAACCGGACGGGCGACCTCGGGGCGCTGCTCGTCGGCTACCACGACGACGAGGGGCGCCTGCGCTACGCCGGCCGCGTCGGCACCGGCTTCGGCGCCGCCGAACGGGAGCGCCTCCTCGGCCGGCTGGCGCCCCGGGCCGCCGACGCGTCGCCCTTCGTCGACGAGCCCCCGGCGACGGTCCGACGGGTGGCCCACTGGGTGCGCCCCGAGCTGGTCGTGCAGGTCCAGTTCGGCGAGTGGACCGGTGACGGGCGCCTGCGCCACCCCGCCTACGTCGCCGAGCGCCACGACAAGGACCCCGCCGCCGTGGTGCGTGAGCCGGGCTGACGTCACCGAACTGCAACACTGGGTGCGTGGCTGACGAGGTGCGGCTCCGCCTGCCCGCCGGGACCGACTACGGACGGGTCGCCCGGGTCACCGCCGCCGCCCTGGCCCGCCGGCACGGGTTCTCGCACCGCGAGGTCGAGGACCTCCGCCTGGCCATCGACGAGACGATCATCGCCCTGCTCGACGACGCCGCCCCCGACCTGGCCATGACGCTGGCCTTCGCCGTCGAAGGGCCCGACGTCACCGTCGTCGTGTCCGGCGCCCCCTCACCGCCACCGCAGGCGGTGCAGCGCTTCGAGGCCCTGGTCGGCGAACTGGTCGACACCGCCGCCGTGGACCTCGACGCCGGGGTGATCACCCTGGTGAAGGCCCACCACTGAAGCCGGTCGAGCCCCAGCCTCCCTCGCCCCGGGTCGTCTCGTCGTGGGTGGCCACGGCCACGAAGGCGGCCTGGGCCACGGCCACCACGACCAGTTGGGCGATGCGGTCGCCCCGGCGGACGGTGTAGTCCTCGGCGGGGTCGGTGTTCACGAGGAGCACCTGCAGCTCGCCCCGGTAGCCGGCGTCGATCAGGCCCGGAGTGTTGAGGCAGGTGACGCCGTGACGCAGGGCCAGCCCGCTGCGGGGCAGCACCAGCCCGGCATGACCGTCGGGGATGGCGACCGACATGCCGGTGGGGACCTTGGCCCGCCCGCCGGCGGCGGTCAGCAGCACGTCCTCGGCGGCCACCAGGTCGGCCCCGGCGTCGCCGGGATGGGCGTAGGCCGGCGGCGGCAGGTCGGGGTCGAGACGGACGAGGGGGACCTCCAGCACGCTCCGGAGCGTAGGCGGCCCCGGCCCGTCGTAACCTGCCCCCGTGCTGGTCTGGATGGATCTCGAGATGACCGGGCTCGATCCCGAGACCGACGTCATCGTGGAGATCGCCACCATCGTCACCGACGACGAGCTGGTGATCGTGGCCGAGGGCCCCGATCTGGTCGTCCACGCCACCGACGACCAGCTGGCCGCCATGAACGACGTGGTGCGCACCATGCACACCAGCAGCGGCCTGCTCGAGGCCATCCGGGCCTCCACCGTCGACCTGGCCACCGCCGGCGCCGAGACCCTCGCCTTCATCACCGAGCACGTGCCCGAGGCCCGCACCGTGCCGCTGTGCGGCAACTCGATCGGCACCGACCGGCGCTTCCTGGCCCGCTGGCTGCCCGAGATCGAGGACCACCTCCACTACCGGTCTGTCGACGTGTCGTCGGTGAAGGAGCTGGCCCGCCGCTGGTACCCCGAGGCCGTGGCCAATGCCCCCGGCAAGCACGGCACCCACCGGGCCCTGGATGACATCCGGGAGTCCATCGCCGAGCTGCGGTACTACCGCGAGGCCGTGTTCCGCCAGTAGATGCGCCAGGAGCAGGAGGACGCCCAGCCCGAGGTGACCGAGGTCGCCCCCGGAATCCTGCGCGCCCAGATCCCCATCCACTTCACGGGACTTGGCCACGTGAACACCTACCTGCTCGAGGACGAGCGGGGGTGGACGGCCATCGACCCCGGTCTGCCCGGCCCGGCCACGTGGAAGGCCCTGCAGGACCGGCTCCGCCAGGTCGGCGCCCGGGTGACCGACGTCCACACCGTGGTGGTCACCCACTCGCACCCCGACCACTTCGGCAGCGCCGAGCGGCTGCGCCGCGAGGCCGACGGGACGATGGTGGCCGCCACCGACTTCCGGACCTTCTTCGACGCCTTCGAGCCCGACGTGGTCGAGTCGCCGCCCGACCGCACCGCGGCGGGCGACCGGGCCGCCCTGGCCCGGGCGCAGGGCCGGTTCGAGGCCCGGACCCCGTGGGGCGGCGAGATGCCCCGCCCGCCGATGCCCGG
>CAYTJS010000243.1:0-5967 GCA_964438115.1 uncultured Iamiaceae bacterium | reverse complement strand
CGTTCTTTCCTCGGATGCCGAGACATCGACCTTCCTCTGGGGACTGCCCCGGCTGGACCAGTCCCCAGCTCGAGAGGTCGCGGCGGCCGTCGTCGGGGGGGTGATAGTTGGTCTAGTCCTAGTGCCACTCCAGTACTGGATCGACCGCCAGTCAGATTCGCGACGTGAAGTTGACGACAAACTCGCCGCTCGAATGGTCGTTTGCGTTGTGCGCGCCTTCGCGGCGGCCGCTGCCGAAGAGGAAATCCGGGATACGCAGGAGCTCAGTGCTGATCATATTGCCTCGGAGTTTCGGGAAATCGCCTTACCCTTCTCCTACGGTCGATTCTACAACGTGCTGAAATACTGGGCCGCCAGATCCTCAGTTGACGAAAGGTGGGGCGACTGGGGCCACGAGTCATTCCTAAAGCATGACAACGAGGACACCGAGGTAATCCAAGGCACCAAGTTCTCGTTTCCGGCCCAGTTGGCTCGCGTTCGTGCCGGCGCCGTGATGCAGATGCCATCAGGGGCAGGAGCGCTCTTGGCGCACATCACCGACGAGAAGAAGATCGAGAAGATGACCGCCGCCTTCGAGATGGCTGTGCCCGTGTTGACCCATATTGAGGACCACCACACATCCTTCACCACTGTCTACGTAGAACGCGCTGTCGACGAGGTCGAGGGTAAGGCTGTCGATCAGAGCGACCTAGGAAGCCAGTACGCTCGGTATCAACTTGTCTTCGAGTTCTTGAGCGCCTACCGAGACATGGAACTTGTGCTCCTCGGAACTCCTGCCGCCCAGCACGGGGGTCCCCCGCCATATCCCCTGCGGCTCAGCTACGAGTCGAACGACCCGTTGGATTGGTAGGCGAGTCGGCAGCCAGTCCTTCAGTGGTGGAACCGCTGAGGGCTACGCTGAGCGTTCATGTCTGGCCTTCGAGTATCTGTCCTTGTCATTGTCCTCGTCCTTGCGGGAGCGGCTGGTTGCAGCGATGAGTCATCCGTGGGGTCGGCCACGGTCGATGAGGCCGAGATCGAAGACCAAGTGGCTCTCGTGCTCCAGGACGCCTTCGGCGTGTCCTATTACGTCGATTGCCTTGGTGACTTGGTGGGTAGCGAAGATCTGGAGTGTGAGACGAGTATCGAAAGCGACTCGCCCAGCGAAGACACGCCTACCTTCGATGCCGTAACCGTTCGCGCAACGGGACTAGATGGGGAGGCTGTCGACTTCTCGGTCGATGCCGGAGACGCCCAGCTAAGCGGCAGCGCCATCGCACTGGACGGCTCAGCCACTTCGCCGTAGACAACATACCGAAGGGTTGCGGTCGGGTCGCAACGAAACCGGTGGCCTTGGCCTGCTGGCTAAGAGGCGCACCCGCTCTCGCCGGCACTGATCGACCTCACGATGTCGACATCGGCTTCGCCGGTCAATTCGCCATGCAGGCCGGTCGCCGTTGCCGGGTCATCTGACAGGTCGAATGCGGTCAAGCCGTATTCGACCACAGTCTCAATGCTCACGTTTGGCGCCAGTTGGCGGAGCTCCTCGACCGTGGTGCCTATCGTCACGCCGTTGTCGGTGAGGAGTCGAGGCGCGAGGTCGGTGAACAGCCCTCCCTCGTCGAGATACGAGTACGCGCGTAAGGTCCCGTCGGGTCCGGGGGAGAACTCGAGGACGAGGTCACCCCACTCCACCCAGCGGGTCGGAAGGGGGCAGCCGGAGGCGGTTTGGTCGTCGTGAATGGGCCCGTACAGATCCTCCATTCGGCCGATCACCTGGGTGGCTGGCTCGCCGAACATTGCGACGCCGATCCCGTCATCGGCCAGCGTCGGGGCTCCTTGCGCGCCGCCTGGCTCATTATCGACGTCGTTGGTCGTTGATGTCGGCGTGAGTGCCGGAGTGGTTGTGGCGTTGGGGTTGTTGTTGGTGCGGGTGATGGCGGCGACGGCGATGGTGCCGGTGGCGGCGATGGCGACGAGGGTGGCGCCGATCAGGGCCCGGCGGCGGGGTCTGGTTGTGGGGGGTTGCGGCGGCGGCGGCGGTGGTGGTGCTGCGGTGGTGAGGGCGTTGGCGAGGTCGGTGGGGGTGGGGTGGCGTTGGTGGGGGTCTTTGGCCATCGCGGTTTCGATGGCGGTGGCGAGGGTGTCGGGGCAACCGGCGGGTCGTAGGTCGGGGACGGGTTGGGTCTTGGTGCGGAGGGCGATGGCGAGGAGGTTGTCGTCGTCGGGGCGGATGAAGGGCGGGTGGCCGGTGGCGAGTTCGAAGAGGGTGGAGCCGAGGGCGTAGATGTCGCTGGCGGTGGTGGCGGGTTGGCCTTCGAGGAGTTCGGGGGCGGTGTGGCCGACGCTGCCGGTGAGCAGGTTGGTGGCGCTGCGGGTGTGGTCGGCGAGGGCGGCGATGCCGAAGTCGGTGAGCTTGGGTTGGCCGAGGGGGTCGACCAGGACGTTGTCGGGTTTGATGTCGCGGTGGAGGATGCCGTTGTCGTGGGCGGCTTGGAGGGCGTCGGCGAGTTGGGTGCCGTGGTGGGTGATGGTGTCGGGGTCGAGGGGTCCGTTGGCTCGGAGTTGGTCGCCGAGGGATCCGTTGGGGAGGTACTCCATGGCGAGGTAGGGCTGGCCGGTGTCGGTGATGCCGGTGTCGTAGATGGTGACGATGCCGGGGTGCCAGGAGAGCTGTGCCATGGCCAGGGCTTCTCGTTGGAAGCGTTGACGTTGGTCCTGGGTGAGGTTGGTGTCGGCGAGGACCTTGATGGCGACGATCCGGTCGAGTGCCTGGTGGTGGGCCCTGTAGATGACCCCGAACCCGCCTCGTCCGACCTCGACGAGATCGCCGTACCCGACGATCCTCATCGGGCCGAAAGCAGGCGGTCGGCCCGCGGCCGGGACTCAGGCTCCGGCACCGACAATGACCTCGTAACAGGTGACGCCTGCCATGGAGAGCCCCAGGTCGCCGGCAGTCTCGCCCGGGGAGCTATATCCCATTTGGACCTCCCTTCCGACGAGTTCTCGAACGCCACCGCCATCTCGTGTCTCGAGCACGACCCGCTCGAGCGTCCTCTGGTCTCGTGCTTCCGCGATGGTCCCCCAGCCCGGCACGTTCCGCAGTACGCGGATGTTGTCGTAGGGGCCACCGACAAGATCGAGGGTCCAGTCCCTCATCGACATGATCTGTTCTTCGACATCAGCGCAGCTTGTGATGCCGGTTGGCCAGTCGGTTGGTGCCGGTCCTGGGATCGTCGTTGCCGCCGGGTCTGCTGTCGGCGAGATGGACGTCGTCGTCACGGAGCGTGGGATCGTCGTCGGCACGAATGATGATGATTCGGTGGTATTCGTCCGGGCCTGCTCGGTGCCGGCGGTTGTGGCGTTGGGGTTGTTGTTGGTGCGGGTGATGGCGGCGACGGCGATGGTGCCGGTGGCGGCGATGGCGACGAGGGTGGCGCCGATCAGGGCCCGGCGGCGGGGTCTGGTTGTGGGGGGTTGCGGCGGCGGCGGCGGTGGTGGTGCTGCGGTGGTGAGGGCGTTGGCGAGGTCGGTGGGGGTGGGGTGGCGTTGGTGGGGGTCTTTGGCCATCGCGGTTTCGATGGCGGTGGCGAGGGTGTCGGGGCAACCGGCGGGTCGTAGGTCGGGGACGGGTTGGGTCTTGGTGCGGAGGGCGATGGCGAGGAGGTTGTCGTCGTCGGGGCGGATGAAGGGCGGGTGGCCGGTGGCGAGTTCGAAGAGGGTGGAGCCGAGGGCGTAGATGTCGCTGGCGGTGGTGGCGGGTTGGCCTTCGAGGAGTTCGGGGGCGGTGTGGCCGACGCTGCCGGTGAGCAGGTTGGTGGCGCTGCGGGTGTGGTCGGCGAGGGCGGCGATGCCGAAGTCGGTGAGCTTGGGTTGGCCGAGGGGGTCGACCAGGACGTTGTCGGGTTTGATGTCGCGGTGGAGGATGCCGTTGTCGTGGGCGGCTTGGAGGGCGTCGGCGAGTTGGGTGCCGTGGTGGGTGATGGTGTCGGGGTCGAGGGGTCCGTTGGCTCGGAGTTGGTCGCCGAGGGATCCGTTGGGGAGGTACTCCATGGCGAGGTAGGGCTGGCCGGTGTCGGTGATGCCGGTGTCGTAGATGGTGACGATGCCGGGGTGCCAGGAGAGCTGTGCCATGGCCAGGGCTTCTCGTTGGAAGCGTTGACGTTGGTCCTGGGTGAGGTTGGTGTCGGCGAGGACCTTGATGGCGACGATCCGGTCGAGTGCCTGGTGGTGGGCCCTGTAGATGACCCCGAACCCGCCTCGTCCGACCTCGACGAGATCGCCGTACCCGACGATCCTCATCGGGCCGAAAGCAGGCGGTCGGCGTTCAAGCACTGCGACAATAGCCAGGGTCAACGGTCGTCAACATGAGCGGAGTCGTCGGTTGATCGAGATCGATGTACTCGGCGTGCCTCGGGCATCGGTCGATGGCTGCGATGTTCGGCTGGCCGGCGCTCCGAAGCAGACGATCCTGACCGTCTTGGCGCTGAACGCAGGAGAGGCTGTCTCCGAGGATCGGTTGGCCGAGGCCGTCTGGGGTGAAGCCGCGGTCAACCGCTCACGCTCAACGCTTCATGTGCACGTCCACAAGTTGCGCGAAGCGCTGGGCGATGTTGACCACCGTGTCATCCGGCGAGTCGGCACCGGTTACCTCCTCGATCCCCTTGAGGCGATGGTCGACGCCGTGGTCTGGCTGGAACGGGTCCGAGAAGCCGAAGCTCTCGCGGATCGTGGCGACCATCAACGGGCAGCGGACCGATACGGCGCCGCGTTGGCGCTGTGGGGAGGCGGACCACAAATCGCGACGGACTCCACAGAGGTGGACTCGCTTGGTCGCCACTGGGAAGAGCATTGGCGCTCGATTGCCGAGCAGTGGGTGGAGTCGTCGTTGAGGGCCGGTCGGCCGGAGGTGGTGATTGCGGATTTGCGGGCGTGGGTCGAGGAGAACCCCTTCCATGAGCCGTTCTGGGTGCAGTTGGTGCACGCCCTCTACCTCGACGGTCGACAGGTTGAGGCGTTGCGCGCCTATCAGGAGGCTCGGTCGCTCCTCCTGGAGGAAGCCGGGCTGGACCCAGGCCAGGAACTGGAGGCCATGCAGGCGGCGATCCTGCGCCAGTCGGCGAGCCTGAGGACCTCGGGGGTCGAACCGGCGCTGATCTGGCTGGGAACGGGGGGTGAAGCCAAGCGGCTGGTGCTTCACGCGGATCACCCGACCGTCATCGGCCGGGGGGCGGACTGCGACCTCGTGCTGTCGTTCGACTCCATGGTCTCCCGGCGTCACGCTCAGGTCACCTGCGACCACACGGGGACGTGGGCGATCGAGGACCTCGACTCGAGAAACGGAACCTGGATCGATGGCCAGCGGATCAGTAACCCGATCGAACTGACCGACCGGATGGTTGTGCGGTGTGGCATCACACCCTTGGTCTTCAGCGCCCCCGACGACGATGTATCTGGACCCGGCGGTGGCCTGCCTACCGGCGCCACCGGGACAACGGACTTCGTGGTGTGACGTCGGACCTTTGGTTGCCTCGCTTCATGCCGGGTGACGAATCAGCACACCAGTGGACCGACCGGAACGTTGCGCAGCACGCGCGGCTTGGGCGCGGATGGCGCACCCCGTCCCCCGATCTGGCGGCGTGGTGAGCCTGTAAAGCGAGGGTAAATCGCCGGCCCGCACCGTGCGGGCATGGCAGTTCCTCAGTCCTCTGCTCGATCGATCAGCCCACCGCCGTTTCCGCGGCGACGCGTTCCGGACACCGGTGGAGTCCCGTGTGCCGGAACGAGGCGCCACCCTCGCGGGGCTGTCCTGGCCGCCGCGCTGGCGATTCTGGTTGGTGTCGCTAGTGCATGCAGTCAGGGAGCGACCGTGCGACCGGAGGCCGGAGCGTCCACGGGGCCCCGTGTCGTCGCCGATGAGCCGACCGTGGACGGGGTGGCGGAGCCAGAGCCCCGCCACCACGTCGCCGTTGTGGGCGACTCGCTCGT
>CAYTJS010000242.1:0-5977 GCA_964438115.1 uncultured Iamiaceae bacterium | reverse complement strand
GAGCGGGAGTACCACAAGGTCGACCAGCTCCTGCGCCGGGCCCTGACCGACGACGACTCCTCCACCCTCGTCCGGCTGGTGGCCGAGGACCTCGTCGAGGGCGGCGACCCCGGGGTGTGGCCGGCGGCGGGCAAGCCCACCGACGCCACCGGACCCGACCGGGTGATCGAGGCCATGACCGAGCTCCGCTCGTTGCTCGCCGCCACCGTGGACGAGGCCGAGGCGGGCGCCTTCGCCGGCTGGCTGGTGACGGTGGCCGAGGCCGTGGCCGAAGCGGCCAAGGAAGGCACCGCCGGCCTCAAGGGCCCCCGGGTCAGCGAGGCCGAGGCCGAGTTCGTCGCCCGCCTCCGCGACACGCTGGGCGCCCCCTGAGCCGGTCGCGCGTGGCAAGGTTCGGGCCATGAGCACGCGCAGCGACTTCACCGACGACGAGTGGTACCGACTCCGGTCGGCCCCGTGGCAGGCGGCCATGGGCGTGGTCGAAGCCGACGTCAGCGGCACCCTCACCACCGGCCGGGAGCTGGGCGCGGTCGACGCCCTCATGGTCGCCGTGCAGTACGAGGAGGACCTCCGCGGCCTGGTCGTGCGCGACGTGCTCGACGCCGACAAGGTGGGCGGCCCGGACAAGCCCTCGGCCGGGGCCACCGGCACCGGCGCCGACGGCGAGGCCGACTTCCCCGCCAAGGTCATCCAGGCCATGACCGAGCTGAACGAGTTGCTCACCGCCAAGGTCGACGCCGACGAGGCCGACGCCTTCCGCCGCTGGCTGGTCGGCCTGGCCGAGGCCGCCGCCGAGGCGGGCAAGGAGGGCGTGGCCGGCCTCACCGGGCCCCGGGTCTCCGACCCCGAGTACGCCTACCTGGTCGAGCTGCGCACGGCCCTCGGCGTCAAGCACCTCCGCAAGCCCTAGGGCGAGCGGCTGGGTCCCGACGCCGTCGGGGCGCGGGGCTCAGACCAGCAGACGCTCGTCGGGGGCGGGGACGCCGACCACGGCCATCATGCGGCCGAGGCCGAGGAACATCCCGCAGCAGATGGACAGGTCGGCCAGCTCCTCGTCGGTGAAGGCCGTGCGCATCCGGTCGAAGAACTCGTCGTCCATGGTGAGGTGGTCGAGGGCGAAGCGCTCGGCGAACTCGGCGGCCAGCCGCTCGCGGTCGGTGAGCACCTCGCTCGTGCGCCACGAGGCCACCTCGCCGTAGAAGCCCTCGTCGATCCCGGCCTCGGGCCCCTTGGTGGCCCGGGTGTCCTGGCAGACCGCGCAGTGGTTGATCAGGGCGATCGTCCAGCGGGCGGCCTCGCGCTCGCGCACCCCCAGCTCGGTGTTCTCGTACACCGCCGAGGACAGGGCGCCCATGCCCTTGGCCATCTCGGGCCGCTGGAGGGCCCAGTCGATGTGGGGGCCGAAGCCCACCTCGGGGAACGTGATGCGCGGCGCCATGGCCGCGATCGTACGGGGTCCCTCAGGAGTCCGCGGCGACGGCCACCTCGCGGAGCAGGGACCGGGTGCGGGCGAACTCCTCGCCGTCGAGCCCGAACTCGACGGCGGCGAAGTCGGTGGCCCCGGCGGCGGCGAAGGCGGCCAGACCCTCGCGCACCTCGTCCTCGGTGCCGATCACGGCGACGTCGCCGGCCCGGGCCACACCCTCACGGTCGAGGACCGCCCGGTAGCTGGGGAGGGTGTCGTAGCCCACGAGGATGTCGGAGATCGAGGCCCGCACCTCTGCCGCCCGGTCCGTGACCGACACCGGCACGCTGGCCACCACCCGGGGGTCGGCCCGACCGGCCTCGGCGGCGGCCTCGGTGATGGTGGGGACGATGTGGTCCCGCACCGTGGCCGGGCCCACGACCCACAGGACCGTGCCGTCGGCCCGCGAACCGGCCAGCCGCAGGAACTGGGGGCCCAGGGCGGCGACGAGCACCGGCGGGGCGGCGGCGGGCGGCGCCCCCAGCTCGTCGGTGCAACTCCAGATCTCGCCCTCGACGTCGACCCGGCGCTCGGTGAGCAGGGGCTGGAGCACGTCGAGGTACTCGCGGAGGTGGCGCACCGGGCGCTCGAAGGGCAGGTGGTAGCGCTCCTCGACGGACGGCTTGTGGGCCACGCCGATCCCCAGGGCCAGGCGGTCGCCGGTGGCGTTCTGGGTGGTGAGGGCCTGACCCGCCAGCACGTGCGGATGCCGGCCCCAGGTGGGGATCACCGCGGTGGCGAACTCGATGGTGGCGGTGGCCGCCCCGGCGGCGGCGATGACGGTCAGGGCGTCGCAGCCGTTGCTCTGGGGCAGCCAGTAGGAGCCGAAGCCGTCGGCCTCGGCAGCAGCGGCGTGCTCGACGATGTCGGCCACACCCGCCCCGAGGAGGGTGAGCGGCCCGGCGTGGATCCCGATCCTCATGGGGCGACGGTAGCCCTCGGCGCCGGTAGCGTCGCCGCCGTGCGCCGCTCGTCACCGTGGCTGCCCCTCACCGCCCTGGCGGTGGGCCTGGCCCTGGTGGCCGTCGCCTGCGGGGACGACGGCGACGCCGCCCCGACCACCACCGCCGCCCAGGTCCGCCTCGGCGAGCCGCTGGCCGTGGGCCAGACCTACGAGGACCCGTCGGGGGCGGTCACTCTCACCGTCCACGGCGTGCGCTTCCTCGGCGGGCGGCTGATCGTCGATGCCGAGGCCTGCACCCGGGACGACGGCCCCGCCGGCCTGCCCGTGCAGCTCGCCGCCTGGCAGCTCCAGGTCCGGGGGCGGGAGCAGACCCTCGGCGCGAGCACCGTGGACGATCCGCCGGCGTCGGCCCGACCCCCCTGGCCGGCCGTGGCCGCCATCGCCCCCGGCGAGTGCCTGCGGGCCAAGGTGGGCTTCGCCCTCCCCGACGGCGTGCAGGTGCGCCGCCTCCTCTTCACGCAGCTGGCCGCCCCCGCCGCCTGGACGATCCGCGGCTGAGGGACGCCGCCCGGCCTAGATCTCGGCCTCGTTGCGGCGGCCGAGCAGGCGCCAGCGGGCGGCCCGGGCGTCCCAGTCGTACACGACCGTCGTCTTGGCGATGACGTCGTGGAGGGCCCGGCGCTCCTCGCCGATCACGATGCCGATGAAGCCGAGGCCCAGGGTGAGGAAACTGAGCGGGAGGGCGAGGGTGCGCACCACGGCGTGGCGGGGGCCGATGTCGCGGCCCTCCCGCTGCACGACCCGCAGGCCGAGCACGGCCATGCCCGGCGTCTTGCCCGCCACCGACCAGCAGCCGGCGAAGTAGACGAAGGCCCACAGCAGCAAGCCGATCAGCCAGACCACCGAGTCCTGGGCGGGCAGGGCCAGGTCCTCACGGGTCACCAGCTGCCAGAGGAAGGCCAGCAGGCTGAGGATGACCCCGTAGGCGGTGGCCACCAGGGAGGCGTCGATGGCGTAGGCGGCGAGACGGGTGACCGGTCCGGCGTAGTGGCCCGACAGGGACCCGGCGGGGGGCTCGGCCCTCACGGCGCCACCGCCCCTCGGGTCGGGGGCAGCACCTCGTCGGGGCTGAGGGCGTCGGGCGCCGGCGGCCGCAGCAGCACGGGGGCGATGGGCCGGGGGGCCTTGCGGCGAAGGACGCGATCGCTGGCCCGGTTGCTGACCCCGTCGAGGCTCACGCCCAGGCTGCGGACGAAGTCGAGGAACTGGGTGACGACGCCGCCGGTCGACTGGACGATGAGGGTGCCGACCTCGGTGCGGCGGACGATGCCGTCGACGTCGACCCGGGTGAGGATGTCGTCGATGTCGACCCGGCGCACGACCTGGTCGACGTCGACCCGCTTCACGATCTCGTCCACGTCGACCTGGCGGACGATGCCGTCGATGTCGAGGCGGCGCACGACCTCGTCGGCGACCTTGCCGATGACGGCGTCGACGTCGGCGGCGGTGGCCGCCCGCTGCCGACGACCGGCCTCGGCGGCGGGCTCGAGCCGGTCGGCGACCACGGCAGCAGCGTCGCCCACCGGGCCCTGGTCGAGGACCTTGAGGGCGAGGTCGGTGCCGGCCCGGCCCAGGCCGATGGCGGCCCGCAGCGAGGCCCGGGCGGCGGCCAGGCCGTAGCCGATGCCGGCGTCGCGAGTGGCCCGCAGGGCCCGGCCCACCTCGGTGGGGGTGACGGGCTCGGGCTCCGCCGGCGGGGACGGGTCGACCGGGGTCGCGTCGGGATCACCGGCGGGCGACAGCTCGGACATCGCCTCAAGTATGGAAGCGGGCCATCGCTTCTCCCCCATCGGTGAGCTTGGCCCCCACCACGCCGATGGCCTTGCCGGCGTCGGTCACCTGGACCCCCACCCCCCGCAACTGCACGGCCACCTCCCCCAGGTCCTCGGCGATGGCATCGAGGCGGGCCGAGCCGTCGCTCAGCGTGTCGCCCACCCCGTCGACCAGTGGCACGGCGTCGAGCTTGTCGCCCACCCCGGCCAGCACCTTGGTCACCGCCGCCAGCTCCTTGGTGCAGCGCTCGAGGGCCTCGGCCGCCGAGGCGGCGAGCTGCTTCACGCTGGTGCCGTCCTCACCGGTCAGCAGCCCGGCGGCGGCGGTGGCACCACCACCCGCGGCGACCAGGGTGTCGCCCACCTGGCCGAGTAGCTCGGGCACGCCCTGCACGATCTCGAGGATCTGCTCCCGGTGCTCGAGCACCCAGTCGACGGCGTCGCCGATCTTGTCCCGGTCCTCCCACAGCCCCTGGAGGCGGTCGACGTTGTCGTCGTCGAAGATGTCGGTGAGCTTGTCGAGGTCCATGGCGGCTCCTTCCCTGGTCCTGCGGCCGGACCGTACTGCCGCCACCGGGCATGATGGGCGAGTGACCGAGCGCGATCTGACCGTCATCACCGACGAGCCGCACCCGGTGCCGGCCGTGGTGGTCGACAGCCGGGTCCTGGTCGAGCCCGGCGACCTGCCGGCGGCCATCGATTGGACGCTCAAGCCCGAGGGCCTCTGCCAGGCCGACGTCTGCGTCCCGGTCCGCGACCGCGACGGCCTCTTCGTCGGCGAGCGCCTCGACCTCGGCGCGGTGGCCGGGGCCCTGGACCGGCCCTACCTGGTCGACGAGGGCGTGGCCGTCCTCGGCGAGCCCCGGGCCACCCGCCGCCTGGCGGCCACGGGTCTGCAGGCCCCGGCCTTCGAGTTGCCCGACCTCGACGGCGCCCACCACCGCCTCGAGGAATGGCGAGGGCGCAAGAAGCTCCTCGTCGCCTTCGCCTCCTGGTGAGGCTGCCGCTACGACCTGCCCGGGTGGCAGGACCTGCACACCGAGCTGGCCGACCAGGGCTTCACGGTCATCGCCGTGGCCCTCGACGAGTCGGCCGAGGACGTCCGCGAGTTCACCGAGGGCATCACCTACCCGGTGCTGCTCGACCGTGAGCACACGCTGAGCGAGACCTACGCCATCACCAACGTCCCCACGATCATCTGGATCGACGAGGACGACCGGATCGTGCGTCCCAACGCCCCGGCCCCGGGCACCGACCTCTTCATCGACTTCACCGGCATCTCGTCGGAGCCGACCAAGGACGCCGTGCGCCGCTGGGTGACCACCGGCGAGGTCGACCTCACCCCCAAGGAGGCCCGGGCCGCCGTCGACGACCTGACCCCCGAGTTGGAGGAGGCCCGGCTGCGCTTCCGCCTCGGGGCCCATCTCCATCGCATCGGCGAGCAGGAGGCGGCCACTCGCCAGCTCCTCGCCGCCACCGACCTGGCCCCCGACGACCTCACCATCTGGCGGGCCGCCCTGCCCCTGCTGGGCGACGACCCCTTCGGCCCCACCTTCTTCGAGAAGTGGGACGCCTGGAAAGCCCGAGGCCTTCCGTACAACGGCCTCGGGCCGATTACCTAGGACCGCCTCCGGCGGTCCGGCTTCGCCATCCAGCGAGCGCTCCCCGCTGCGGCGCCGCAGGCGCCGCAGCCTCACGAACGGCTGAGGGCCTGCCGCCGGCCTGACGCTGGCTGAGGGCCTGCCGCCAGCCTGACGCTGGCTGAGGGCATGCGGC
>CAYTJS010000241.1:0-6006 GCA_964438115.1 uncultured Iamiaceae bacterium | reverse complement strand
ACCGCTACCCCGGCTGCATGTGCGACGTCGAGTCGTACACGTACCTGCCCCTCCTCGAGGAGACCGGATACATGCCCACCGAGAAGTACGCCTCGGCGTCGGAGATCTTCGACTACTGCCGGCTGATGGGGCGCCACTTCGACCTCTACCCCCACGCCCTGTTCCACACCGAGGTGGACGAGGCGACCTGGGACGCCGAGGCGGGCCGCTGGCACGTCGTCACCAACCGGGGCGACCATATCCGGGCCCGCTTCTTCGTGAGCGCCGGCGGGATCCTGGCCAAGGCCAAGCTTCCCGGCATCCCCGGCATCGCCGACTTCGAGGGCGACGCCTTCCACACCAGCCGCTGGAACTACGCCGTGACCGGTGGCGGGCCCACCGAGCGCATGGACAAGCTGGGCGACAAGCGGGTGGGGATCATCGGCACCGGCGCCACCGCCGTGCAGGTGGTCCCCCAGTTGGCCCGGACGGCCAAGGAGGTCTACGTCTTCCAGCGCACGCCGTCGGCGGTCGGCCCCCGCGACAACGGCCCCACCGACGTCGAGTGGTTCGAGAGCCTGCAGCCGGGCTGGCAGACCGAGCGCATCCGCAACTTCACCCAGGCGGTGACCGGGGCCAAGCCACCGGTCAACCTGGTGCAGGACGGCTGGACCGACGCCATGTGGGAGGACACCCACGTGAAGACCGACGACCCGGCCGAGGCCGAGCGCCTGGAGCGGTCGGACTTCGAGACGATGGAGGCCTTCCGGCAGCGTGTCGACCGCATCGTCGAGGACCCCGAGACGGCCGACAAGCTGAAGCCCTGGTACGGCAAGCACTGCAAGCGCATGTGCTTCCACGACGACTACCTGCCGGCGTTCAACGAGCCCAACGTGCACCTGGTCGACACCGACGGCCGGGGCGTGGAGCGCATCACCGCCACCGGCGTGGTGGCCAACGGCGAGGAGTACCCGGTCGACGTGCTGGTGTTCGCCTCGGGCTACGAGGTCACGACCGAGCTGACCGCCCGGCTGGGCTTCGACCCCGTCGGCCAGGCCGGACGCACGTTGTCGCAACGGTGGAGCGACGGCCCCCACACCCTGCACGGCGTGCTGTCGGCCGAGTTCCCCAACCTGCTGCTGATCGGCATCGCCCAGGCCGGGTTCGGCACCAACTTCCTGCACTTCCTGGCCGAGTCGGCCAAGCACGTGGCGTGGATCATCGCCACCTGCGAGGACGACGGCATCGCCACCATCGAGGCCGACCCCGAGGCCGAGGAGGCCTGGTGGGAGGTGCTGAAGGAGCAGAGCCGCCTGATCGCCGGCTACTCCGCCCACTGCACCCCCGGCTACTACAACAACGAGCTGAGCTTCGACGAGAAGACGGCCCGCAACCTGACCTACACGGGCAGCATCCTCGACTACGCCGCCATCCTCGAGGACTGGCGCGACACCGGCGAGCTGCCCGGCGCGGTGGTCACCCGGGGGTAGCCGCCGGGGGCCGCCCCCTCCTCCCCTGCCTCGTGCACCCCGTCGCCAGAAGTGGCGGGTTGGTGCACAAGGTACGGACGAGGTCGCCGTGCCTAGCCTGAGCGCCATGCCCGACCGGCCGCCGTCGGCGTCGGACCATCCATCCACGTGGAAGTTCGACTACCCCATCTTCCACGCCGAGACCCGGGCCCAGTGGCGCGCCTGGCTCGAGGTCACCCACGCCACCGAGCGGGGCGTCTGGCTGTGCTCGTGGCGCACCCACGTCGAGCGCCCCCGCTGCCCCTACCCCGAGGCCGTCGAGGAGGCCATCTGCTTCGGCTGGATCGACTCGACCGGGGTCACCCTCGACGACGAGCGGGGCCTGCAGCTGTTCACCCCCCGCAAGCCCAAGAGCACCTGGACCCGCCTGAACCGCCAGCGAGCCGCCGACCTCGAGGCCCAGGGCCTGATGACCGACGCCGGCCGCCGGGCCATCGAGGTGGCCCAGGCCAACGGCTGGTGGACCATCCTCGACCCCGTCGAGGACCTCATCGAGCCCCACGACCTCACCGCCGCCCTCGAGGCCGACCCCACCGCCCGAGCCACCTGGGACGCCTACCCCGCCAGCATCAAGAAGCAGCAACTCCTCAAGCTCTACACCGCCGCCAAACCCGAGACGAGGGCCCGCCGGGTCGAGACCATCGCGGCGACTGCCGCGGCAGGCGAGCGACCGGCGTCCCCACCGAGAGCGTCGTGAACTTCGACAACATCCACACGGTCCCGAGAGAGCGTTTTCGCCGGCTCATGACCCAGGTGGACCGAGCCCGGATGGCCGAGGCCTGCCGGGTGCTCCAGGCCGCCACCGGCTGCTGACGAAACGAGACGCGAACACGTTGGGCGAGTTGATGACAAGGCGGAGTGGGACCACGGCTTACCTGCTCGAGGGGAAATCTGCCGCACAGGGAGGTTCGATGCCGGAGCTCATCGGGCGTCGTCGCCAGCGCGGAATCCTGTGGCCGCTGAAAGTACGCAAGGATCATTCAATATCCTTGTGTATCGCCCCTCCGTGCGCGATGATCCTCTTACGCAAGGATCAACTACTTTCCTTCCGTAAAAGAGCTACCGAGAACGGATCAAATCCTGCCTGCGCACATTGACCGGATCTGGGAGGGCAGCGGCTACGGCGCTCGACGCGACCGCAAGCCTTTCCGCTACCAGGCGTTCGTCCCCGACGATGTCGGGGACTGGGATCGGCCGCTCGCCGGCCGCGCCGCCGAGGCGGTCGCAGCCGCAACTGCTGCGCTCGGAGAGCTCCAGACCGTCGGGGCCAGCCACGACCTGGAGACACTGGCCGCGCCGCTACTCCGGGCTGAAGCCCTCGGTTCCTCCTTCATCGAGGGCCTCCGCGCCACGAACAAGCGACTGGCCCTCGCTGCGTATGAGCCGCAGGCAGCGGATGGCACGGCGGCAGCAGTACTCGCAAACGTTCGGGCGATGGAGCAGGCCGTTGAAATCGGAACGGCCGAACGCGACCTCCGGATCGACGACCTCGTCGACATCCATCGGACCTTGCTCGAAGGCACCTCCGAGGAACGCTACGCAGGAGTGATTCGCGACGAACAGAATTGGATCGGCGGTCGTGGTCTCAGCCCCATCGACGCGACCTTCATTCCACCACCGGAGGACTGCGTACAGAGGCTGCTCGAAGACCTTGTGGCTCTGGTCAACCTCCATGATCTGCCTGCAGTGGCCCAGGCAGCGATCGCACACGCGCAGTTCGAGACGATCCACCCCTTCGGTGACGGCAACGGCCGTACCGGGCGCTGCTTGATCCACGTCGTCCTCCGTCGACGAGGAATCACGCCACGCCTCGTTCCGCCCGTCAGCGTCATCTTGGCGACGAACGCCAGGCGATACATCGCCGGTCTCGTCGACTTTCGAGAGGGTCGCGTCGACGACTGGATTGGTGTCTTCGCGGACGCAGTTGCGACGGCAGCCGAAGCCACGAAGGGACTCTCGACCCGGATTGACGGACTCCTCTCGGATCTGATCAAGCGCGCCGGCTCGCCCAGAGCGGACTCGGTTGCCAGGAAGATCGTCCTCCACCTGCCCGCCCAGCCGGTTGTGAGTGCCGAAACCGCCGCTGAGCGGCACGGCGTGACCGCCGCCGCGGCGAGGGGGGCCCTGAATCGACTCGAGGAGGCCCGCGTACTCCAGACGACACGGGTCGGGCGCCGTCGCAACAGGGAATGGATCAGTGACGAACTCTTCCAGGTCCTTGACGCCTTTGAACACGACTTGGGCCGGCCCGCCGACGACGAAGCCGAACCTCGCCCAGCTCCTCGTCCCACACGGGTTCCCCGGTAGTAGTTCCTGCATAGACGTCGGATCTGGTCAGTTGGCCTGGGAGAAGCCGGTTCAAGCCCGCAAGCACACCACTGTTGTGGGCGAAGCTCGACGGCGGCCGAGTTGCGACTACGTGCTGAAGAGAACCCGAACCCCGGCCGCCGCTGCCACTACCGTCGCAAGTGCAACTCGCCGGACAGATCAACGAAAGGCTGCCGATCCGGCCTCGCTCGACCGTGGCGAAGACTGCGCTGATCGGGGCATCTGCCCCTGGTCAGATGGTGTCGGAGGGGGGATTTGAACCCCCACGCCCTTGCGGGCACTAGCCCCTCAAGCTAGCGCGTCTGCCTGTTCCGCCACTCCGACGTGGGGGCGCCAGCGTAGCGGTTCACGCCGGCGGGGTGCTCCTCGGTCAGAGGAGCAGGACGAGGCTCATCGTGGTGAAGGTGAAGATCAGGGCCGCCACCACGGTGATCCGGTCCAGGTTGCGCTCGACCACCGTGGACCCGGCGGCCGTGGCGCCCATGCCGCCGCCGAACATGTCCGAGAGCCCGCCGCCCTTGCCGCTGTGCAGCAGCACGAGCACGACGAGGGTCAGGCACACCAGCACGTGGATGGTGAGGACGATGGCGGTCAGCACGGCACTGGATGCTAACGGGGCGGTCCCGGTTCCCGACGCTGCGGAGCGGCGCGGAGCAGCCCGCACCCCGGTTCGTCGGAAGCTGCCGTAGGCAGCAGTCGCCGCGCAGGCGGCGACGAGGGGCTCAGCCGGCCAGGCGGTACTGGACGATGCGGGCGAACTCGTCGGCGTCGAGGCTGGCGCCGCCGACCAGGGCCCCGTCGATGTCGGGCTGGGCCATGAGCTCGGGGGCGTTGGCGGGCTTGACCGAGCCGCCGTACTGGATGCGCACGGCGGCGGCGGCGTCGGCGCCGAAGGCCTCCCCCACCACCTGGCGCACGTGGGCGCACACGGCCTGGGCGTCCTCGGAGGAGGCGGTGTGGCCGGTGCCGATCGCCCAGATGGGCTCATACGCGATCACCAGGCCGGCGACGGCGTCCTTGGCCACGCCCGCCAGCCCGGCCCGCACCTGACCACCGACCTTGTCCTCGGTGCTGCCGGCCTCCCGCTCCTCGAGGGTCTCGCCGCAGCAGAGGATCGGCGTCATGTCGTGCTTGAGGATCGCCTTCACCTTGCGATTGACGTCCTCATCGGTCTCGCCGAACAGCTCCCGGCGCTCGGAGTGGCCCACGATCACGTACTCGACCTGGAGCTTCTCGAGCATGGGCGGGGCGATCTCGCCGGTGAAGGCGCCCTTCTCCTCCCAGTGGCAGTGCTGGGCGCCCAGGATGATCGCCAGCTTGTCGGCGTCGATCGTGGTCTGGATGGTCCGCAGGTCGGTGAAGGGCGGGTGCACCGAGACGTCCACGGCGGCGTAGTCGTCCTTGGTGAGGTTGTACGACAGCTTCTGGACCGTCGTCAGCGCCTCGAAGTGGTTGTGGTGCATCTTCCAGTTGCCGCTGATCAGCGGCTTCCGGGGCTCAGGCATTCGGGGCGCTCCTCAGGGCTTCCAGGCCGGGCAGGTCGCCCTGCTCGAGCAGTTCCAGCGACGCACCGCCGCCGGTCGACAGGTGGTCCACGTCCCGCTCCAGTCCGAACTGGGCCAGGGCCGCGGCGCTGTCGCCGCCGCCGACCACGGTGAAGGCCCGGGTCTCGGCCACGGCTTCGGCCACGGTGCGGGTCCCCGCCTCGAAGCGGGGGTCCTCGAACACGCCCATGGGGCCGTTCCACAGGACGGTGCGGGCGTCACGGATCAGGTCGGTGAACTCGGCCGCGGTGCCGGGGCCGATGTCGAGGCCCATCCAGCCGTCGGGGATCGACGTCGCCAGCTGGCGCACCTCGCCGCCGGCCTCGGGGTCCTTCAGCTTCCCGCCGGGGCCGAGGGCGGTGATGTCGCTGGGCAGGTGGATGGCGTCGGTGCGGGCCAGCAGGGCCTTGCAGTTCTCGATCTGGTCCTCCTCGACGAGCGAGGCGCCGATCGGCTTGCCCTGGGCGGCGAAGAACGTGAAGCACATCCCGCCGCCCACGATCAGGGTGTCGACGACGTCGAGCAGGGCGTCGATGACCCCCAGCTTGTCGCTCACCTTGGCCCCGCCCAGCACGGCCACGAACGGCCGCTTCGGGTCGTTGCGCACGCCGAGGAGGACCTCGACC
>CAYTJS010000240.1:0-6019 GCA_964438115.1 uncultured Iamiaceae bacterium | reverse complement strand
GGATCGCTTCGTCGGTCGGGACGTCGCCGATCAGCTTCCAGCCCAGGAACGTCAGCGTCCCGCCGATCAGCGCGACGAACACGAGCCAGAAGGCGGCCCGGTCCGCGAGCCGCTGGCCCGGCGCCTTCGAGTTCTGTGCCTCTTGGACGAGCTGGACGATCTGGGCCAGTGCGGTGTCCGATCCGACCTTGGTCGCCCGCACTCGGATGGTTCCCGTCGTGTTGAGCGTGGCGCCGATGACCGGATCACCTGGTGACTTGTGGACCGGAAGGCTCTCCCCGGTCACCATCGACTCGTCGACCTCGGTCTCGCCGTCCTCGACCACGCCGTCGACGGCGACCTTCGAGCCGGGTCGCACGACGAGCAGATCGCCCACCGCGACCTCGGCGGTCGGGACCTCGACCTCTGCGCCGTCGCGCACGACCGTCGCCATCGGGGGCGCGAGGTCGAGCAGCGTGCGGATGGCGTCGTTGGCGCCCCCTCGTGCACGCATCTCGAACCAGTGGCCGAGGAGGACGAAGGCGGTGAGGACCGTTGCGGCTTCGTAGAAGACCTCGCCGCCGCCCGTCAGGGTGATGCCGAGCGAGTAGAGCCACCCGGCCCCGACGGCGACGGCGACCAGCACCATCATGTCGAGGGTCCGGGCGCGGAGGGCCCGGACCGCGCCGTCGAAGAAGATCCAGGCCGAGTAGAAGATGACGGGCAGGCTCAGCAGGAGCATGAACACGTCGTCGCGGAGGCCGAACGGTGCCGCGGTGTCGAACTCGAGGACGTCCCGGCCGATCGGCGACCAGAGCAGGATCGGCACCGAGAACACTGCGGCGACCACGAACCGGCGTCGCATGTCGGCGACCATCGCCGCCATCGACATGCCCTCGTGACCCATGGCGTCGTGGGCCGACGGCTGATGTGCCTCCTGGTCCGTCTCCTCCTGCATCGGGTGGCAGACGTGGTTCGGGACGGACTCGCCGGCGCAGTGGAGTCCGCACGCCTCGACCCACCGGCGCAGCTCGCCGACGCTGGTGAGCTCCGGATCGAAGGTCACCGTCGCCGTCTGGGCCACAGCGTTGGCCTCGACCGTGTGCACGCCTTCGAGCCGTCCCAGTACCGCCTCGACCCGGCCGGCCTCCGTCGCCCACTGCAGTCCGGTCGTCTCGAGGACGACGGATGCCGTTGGACGTGTTGCGGTGTGGGCGTCATGTCGCACGGCGGGCTCCTTCGAGGTCTGCTGTTGCCAACAATACCCCCCTGGGGTAAAGTGTCAAGTACCCCCCACCGGTATGTGGAACGAGGAGCGATGTCCGAGACGACGACGACCTATCAGGTGACCGGGATGACGTGCGAGCACTGCGTGCGGTCCGTCAGCGAGGAGCTCGAGGAGATCGACGGCGTCACGTCGGTGTCCGTGGACCTATCGAGCGGAGCCGTGACCGTGGTCAGTGACGAGCCGTTGGAGCGTGAGGCGGTGGCTGCGGCCGTCGACGAGGCGGGGTATTCGCTGAGATGACGGCTCGCACCAAGCTCGCTGCGTTTGCCGTGGTCCTAGGCGTGGCCTTCGGGGGCGGCGCCGTGCTCGGGAGCGTCGTCGGGCCCATCGACACCAGCGGCGACAGCAACCACCCGCCGGCGGAGACGCCTGAACGGCCCTCCGACCCCGGTTCGATCCAGCACGAGGAGGGTCACTGAGATGGCGACCACGACGACCGACGGTCACCTCGCCGTCGACCTGGACATCGGCGGCATGACCTGTGCGTCGTGCGCCGCGCGCATCGAGAAGCGACTGAACCGGCTCGACGGCGTCACGGCCACCGTCAACTTCGCCACCGAGCAGGCCAGGGTCGACGTCGAGGGTGCGACCTCGGTGGAGGAGCTCGTCCAGGCCGTGGAGGGAGCGGGCTACACGGCCCGGCTGCCCGAGCCGCCGGCGCCCAGCGCGGGGGAGACCGCCGAGGTCGACGAGACCGCAGCCTTGCGCCAGCGGGTGCTCATCTCGCTGGTGCTCACCGTGCCGGTCATCGCGCTGTCCATGGTGCCGGCCCTCCAGTTCGACGCCTGGCAGTGGCTGTCCCTGACCCTGGCCGCCCCCGTGGTCACCTGGGGGGCCTGGCCCTTCCACGTGGCCGCATGGCGCAACCTCCGTCACGCGACGGCCACCATGGACACGCTCATCTCGGTCGGCGTGCTGGCTGCGTTCGGTTGGTCCCTCTACGCCCTGTTCTGGGGCACCGCCGGCGAGATCGGCATGACGCACGGCTTCTCGTGGACCGCAGACCGGTCGGGCGGGGACGCTCAGCTCTACCTCGAGGTCGCTGCGGGGGTGACGCTCTTCATCCTCGCCGGCCGCTTCTTCGAGGCCCGGGCCAAGCGGCAGTCCGGAGCGGCGCTCCGGGCGCTGCTCGAGCTCGGCGCCAAGGACGTCGCCGTCCTCCGCGATGGCAGCGAGGTGCGCATCCCGATCGACGACCTGGTCGTCGGCGACCGCTTCGTCGTGCGTCCGGGCGAGAAGGTTGCGACCGACGGCGTCGTGATCGAGGGAACGTCGGCCATTGATGCCTCGCTCCTCACCGGTGAGTCGGTCCCGGTCGAGGTCGGCCCTGGCGAGTCCGTGACCGGGGCGACGGTCAACGCCGGGGGCCGGCTCGTCGTCGAAGCGACCCGTGTCGGCCGCGACACCGCGCTGGCTCGGATCGCCGACCTCGTCCGCGACGCCCAGACCGGCAAGGCGCCGGTGCAGCGCCTGGCGGACCGGGTCTCGGCTGTCTTCGTGCCCATCGTGATGGCCTTGGCGGCTGCCACCCTCGGGTTCTGGCTGACGGCCGCCACCACGAGCTCGACCTCGGTGGCGTTCACGGCCGCAGTGGCGGTCCTGATCATCGCCTGCCCGTGCGCCCTCGGTCTCGCCACGCCCACCGCCTTGATGGTGGGCACCGGCCGAGGCGCCCAGCTCGGGATCCTCATCAAGGGCCCGGAGGTGCTGGAGTCGACCCGCCAGGTGGACACCGTCGTCCTCGACAAGACCGGCACCGTCACGACCGGTCAGATGGCACTGGTCGACGTAACCGCGGCCGGCGGCGTCGACCCGATCGAACTGCTGCGCCTCGGTGGCTCCGTCGAGGACGCCAGTGAGCATCCCGTCGGCCGGGCCATCGCCGCCGGCGCCCGGGAGCGCGGCCTCGAGCTCCCGCCGGTCGAGTCCTTCGCCAGCACGCAGGGCCTTGGCGTCCAAGGCGTGGTCGACGGCCACGCCGTCGTCGCCGGCCGCGAGCGGTTCCTCCATGACTGGTCGCTGGCCGTGCCCGACGACCTCCGGGATGCGAAGGCCCGGGCCGAGGCCGAGGGCCGGACGCCCGTGCTCGTGGGTTGGGATGGCGAGGTCCGCGGGGTCCTCGTGGTCTCCGACACGATCAAGGACACCTCCGCAGAGGCGGTCAAAGCACTCCGCGACCTCGGTCTGACCCCGGTGCTCCTCACCGGCGACAACGAGGCGGCGGCACACGCGGTGGCGGAACGAGTCGGCATCGACGAGGTCATCGCCGAGGTCCTCCCCGAGGACAAGGTCGCCGTGGTCTGCCGGCTGCAGGACGAGGGCCGCGTCGTCGCCATGGTCGGCGACGGCGTCAACGACGCTCCCGCGCTCGCGCAGGCCGACCTGGGTCTCGCCATGGGGACGGGGACCGACGTCGCCATCGAGGCCAGTGACCTGACGCTCGTCCGTGGCGATCTCCGCTCGGCTGCGGACGCCATCCGCCTCTCGAGGCGGACCCTGGCGACCATCAAGGGGAACCTCTTCTGGGCGTTCGCCTACAACGTCGCTGCCCTGCCGCTCGCGGCGGCGGGCCTGCTCAATCCCATGGTCGCCGGTGCGGCCATGGCATCGTCGAGTGTCTTCGTCGTCACCAACAGCCTGCGACTCCGGAGGTTCAACGTCCGATGACCGATACCGCCGTCCGCGGCTACACGATGAGCAAGGACGACTACGCCAAGCGGCTGAGCCGGATCGAGGGCCAGGTGCGCGGCATCCGGCGCATGATCGAAGAGGACACGTACTGCATCGACGTCCTGACCCAGGTGAGCGCGGTGACCAAGGCCCTGCAGGCGGTCGCCGTCGGCCTCTTGGACGAGCACGTGCGCCACTGCGTCAGGAACGCAGCCGACGGCGGCGACGAGGCCGACTTCGACGCCAAGATCACCGAAGCCACCCGGGCGATCGAGCGCCTCGTCAAGTCCTGAGCCGTCCAACCAGCGCGCCGGGCGGGTAGGGCGTGGTCATCCGCAACCGAGAGGCTCGAAGATGGCGCACGCACAAGCGATGCTCGACACCTATCCCCGCAGGTTCAACGTCGACTCGTCTCGTCTGGCCGAGGCGATCGAGGTCCTGATCGACTGTGCCAACACCTGCACCCAGTGTGCTGACGCCTGCCTGTCCGAGGAGGATGCCGGTGAACTGGTGAAGTGCATCCGGTTGAACCTCGACTGTGCCGACGTGTGTGCGACGACCAGCCGGGTGGTCTCCCGGCAGACCGAGTACGACGCCAACGTCACCCGTCCCCTGCTCGAGGCGTGCATCGCCGCCTGCCGGAGCTGCGGTGACGAGTGCAGCAGCCACGCCGAGCACATGGAGCACTGCGCCGTGTGCGCTGAGCAGTGCCGTCGGTGCGAGGAGGCCTGCCGCACGCTGTTCGACGAGATGCAGCCCGCCTGAGACTCGACACCGGGTCGTCGTGCCGAAGGCCGTGCGTCAGTCCCGGTGCCCCGCATGGGTGGGGTCATCTCGATCAGCCGTCGGTGGCCGCTCTCACACGTCCCGCCGGGGGATGCCCCCGCGGAGGGTGTCATCGACGCTGGTGAAGTCGTGGGCGGAGAGCCAGAGCCGCAGGAGGTGCCGGCGTCGGGCGGGGTCTTCGAGGTCCTCGTAGGCCTCGCGGGAGTGCAGGATCACCGCGTTGTTGAGGAGCTGGACGTCGCCGGGTCGGAAGTCCATGTCGACGTGGAAGCTGGGGTCGTTGGCGATGGCCTCGATGAGATCGAGGGCTTCGGCCTGGGCGGTGGTGAGGCGGGGGACCTGGGGGTGGCGTTGGGCGTCGCGGATGTACCACCCGATGTAGAAGAACCGGGGGGTGCCGTCGACGTCGCTGAGGATGGGGAGCGGGAAGGCGGGGTCCTCGCCGGGGCGCTCTTCGCCGTTGCGGTCCCACCACATGGGTTCGTAGAGGACGTCGAGCAGGTCGGGCCGGCGACGGAGGATCTCGTTGTGGACGGCGTGGCTGCTGGCCAGCTTGCTCTCCCCGCCGGCGCGGGCTTCGTGGAGGCAGAGCAGGCCGATGAGGTCGGCGCCGTCGGTGTGGAAGTCCTGGCGCTCACGAGTCCGGTAGAGGCGGACCTCGGGGCCGGTGCGGGCGACGCGTTCGTCGCGGACGTGGCCGAGAAGGGTGCCGTCTGCGTCCTGGCTCACCGGGGTGCCGAGATGGAGGCCGAGTGCGACGTAGGCCAGCTCGACCTCGTCCGGTTCGAGGAGGTCGACGGGGAAGCGACGGAGCCGGACGAAGCCGCGACCCTGAGCCAGATCGGTCACGACCTGGCTCAGGGTGCTGGCGAGCGAGGGCAGAGGAGCCTCTTCAGCGGTGAGGGTCGCGGGGGTGTGCCCGACGGCGCGGGCGGATCGGCCGGCCGCCGCAAGGTCATGGCGCTGGTCGTCGTCGAGGTCGATGCTCCAGGCCGCGGGGTCGGCGACGTCAGCGGCGACCCACACGGCCGGGGACTCGATGGCCGCCCGGCCGGTGTGGAGGCCACTCATGCGCAGCAGCGGTCTTCGTTGGCGTCGACGGTGGCGCAGCAGAGCGGGTCGCCGTCCTCGGGGACCTGGGCGGCGACGTCGGTGCCGAAGGTCTCGCTGTCGGCGAGGACGGCGTAGAACTCCCAGGCGCCGTCGGGGGCGTCGATCCACACCTTCTCCTGGGTGGCGAAGCAGCAGGTGCCCGAACCCTCGGCGGCGTCGATGCCCTCGTCCTCGAGGCGGGCC
>CAYTJS010000239.1:0-6079 GCA_964438115.1 uncultured Iamiaceae bacterium | reverse complement strand
CGGCGTCGCCGCCCATCCCGCCACCCCGCTCCCCTCCCTCGAACGCCTCGCCGACGACCCCGACCCCGCGGTGCGCGCCGCAGTGGCCGCCAACCCCGCCGCACCCCCAGCAACCCGATCTCGGGCCGGCCTCCTGGCCGACTGACCGCCGACACCACCTCGACGCCAGGTCGGGCTGACCCTCACCTGGTCGCCGTCGGCCTCATCGGGGGCCGGGCGGAGGGTCGGCGGTGGTGAGGAACCGGGGGCAGGCCCACACGTCGCCTCGTGCCCGGCGGGGCGCGTCGACCCGGTCGAGGATCGGTCCGGTCGGGTCGAACCCCCAGAACCCGTTGGGGTCGGCGAGGGCCTCGCGGCGCCACTGTCGGCCCTCGGCGGCAAAGACCGTGGACAACTCGACGAACGCACTGCTGGCCCGACCCGCGGCCGGGAACCAGTCCATCCACGACGCCAGCTGGATCTGGGACCGGGCCGCCGACAGCTCGCCTGGTAGTGCCCTGTACCCGTCGACCAATAGACCGTCGCGCGAAAGGACCCGGGCGTAGGCGTCCCGCTGGGCCGCGGCCCACTTCCGGTGGTGGCGGCGCAACTCGCCGACGGTCCCCTCACTCGTGCAGGCCGCGTTGAGGAACACCACCACCAGGCCGGTCTCGTGGCGGTGGTGACCGGCGAGGAGCTCAGCCCACCGGTGCATCTTCGCGTCGAGGGAACGGCGGCTGCGCCACCGGGTGAGCTCCACCGCTATGCGCAGCCCGTCGGCGCGCACGACGGTCAGGTCGGCGTGCCAGGTGGCGGTGTGGCCGAGGTGACCGAGCAGCCGAGCCGGCGACGACACCGACCCGGGGAACACCGCCACCACCCCCGGCACCAGCTCCGCGACCCGCAGCGCCAGCTCGGCGACGAGCAGATGGTGGCGAACCGTCGCATGCCCCCGCCGGATCGGCACCCCCATTGTCGTGCGGGCCCGATCCGCCGGGCTCAACCCGGCGAGGAACCGCCGCAGCTCCGGACCGGGGGCGAGCCGGTGGAGGTGACCCTTGTGCCCGAACAGCAGCCGCATCGGGTAATGGCCCCGATCCACCACCCCGGCGAGGAACAGAGGCCGGAGATGGCGGGCGGCGTTCGTCGGTGGGTGGCCGGTGAAGGCCGCCAACTGCCGGGTGTTGAGGACGGGCCAACCGGCCAGGGCGGCGACGCTGCGACGAGCCTGGTGCCACCCAAGAGCCGGATGCAGCTCCGTTCCGGCTACCGGGCCAACGTGACGCCACCGGTAAGAACCCCCGGTGAACAGGTCGGACCAGTGGAACACGTCGTCGCGCTCCCACCAGGGCGCCGCCGCCCCCGTCGAGGCCGGTTCGACGAGCGACGCGGCGAGTGGCGTCCCCGCGCCGATCGTCCAGTCCCGCAGCTCAGTGGCACGGCTGGTCCGGTGATCGTGGCCCATGAGCGGAGAAGATGCCGACCCCGGCCACAAGATCGATCAGATCCGGTGCGCCAACCAGTAGACCAACGTTGTGGGCACCGAAGCCGACATCCTCGCCCTGCTCCCTGGCGAGGACCCTTACGACGCAATGTCCCGCGCCTACGGTTTCGATGCCTCTCCTGACGAGGACCGCGGCGTGCCACCGGCGGCGCCCCCCGATGCGTTCGCCGGCTGGCAGGAGACCGTCGCCAGCCGGGTCGAATCGCTCTGGGACTGGGACCACGAGTACGACCCCGAACTGGGCACACACCGGTTCGCGCTGCCGACCTTCGGCTGGGTCATCTATGTCGAGCGGGACGGGGTGACCCTGATCATGCAACGGTCCTGGAACCTCGAGGTCGGGCCGGCGCCAACCGAGGCCGACTTCCTGACGGTGTTCGCCGACCTGGACTGCATTCTCGTCCGCCCGAATCTGGAGAGCTGGGTGCGCCTCAACTCCGGTGAGGCCCACACCGAGATCTGGCCCGAGTGATCCCCGGGTCAACGACGCCGACTGTGGCCACGGGATGAGGCAGCGGCCTCCGTCCTCTACCCGGGCCGAGGGCACGTGTCCTTGCCTGGTCGGGCGGTCCTTTCGTCGACCCCGAAACGACCGCTGCCGGTTTCTAGCAACAACCGGCGCTTTCGGCCCGGACTCATGGCGAGCACCGGGGGGAGGGTTCCCCCTGGTGTTGGTGGGGCGGAGAGGGAGGGGGGAACCTCCAGCGCAGCGGGTTGCCTCGCCGACTCCGTGGTGCGCTGGCCGAAAGTGGATCGGGTGGTCGTGCTCGGGTCAGCGGCCGGCGGCGGGACTGCGTCGGCGGAGCGACCGGCGGGGCGGCCTACTGCATGGGTCCGTTCGGGTGCCGCCGGCGGGTCCAGGACCGTGTCGGTGCGGTAGGCGCATGGAGGTGCGGTCCGGACGGGTCTCTTTCTGGGGGGTGTGGGGGGGCGGGTCCGGGACCGGTCGGTGGACGGGGTAAGGCCACAGACGGCTCGCTCGTCTCGGGGTCGCCCTGCCCCGTCGTTGCCGCCGGGGGCAGGCAGCGGGTTCCGTCACCTCGATGCCGGGCTGGGACGTTCGTCGTCAGTCGGCGGCGGCGATCGCGAAGTCGGTGACGAGGGGGGCGTGGTCGCTGTTGTCGTCCAGGAGGTCGTGGTGGGTGACGGTGCTGGAGGTCTCGGTGCGGCCGGTGGCCTGGTCACAGAAGAGGTGGTCGAGTTGGTAGGGGCGGGTGCCGGGACGAAGAAAGCTGCGCTGCTCGTTGGCGTCGGCTCCGCATTCCCACCAGCCGTCGCGGGCGGCTCGGGCGAAGAAGAGCGTGTTGGCGATGCTGCCGGTGCGGGCCTTGGTGTCGAAGAGGCGGGCGGTGTTCCAGTCGCCGCCGATGATGAACCGTTCGGGGGTGTTGCGGCGCAGGGCCTCGTAGGCGATGTCGAGCACCCATGGTTCGTCGCCGTCTCGGGTGATGCGGGCGAGGTCGTCGGCGCTGATCGCGTCCGGCCGGCCGGAGATGTCGAGGAAGTCGGGGGCGGTGCGGGCGACGGTGTGGACGCTGGCGACCAGGGCGGGGGCACCGTCGGGGAGGTCGATCTCGGCGACGAGGACGTAGTCGTAGAGCAGCGCCAGCCAGGGGTCGGTGAGCAGGTCGGGGCGGGCCCGGAGGTTGAGGGCGGGGTCGGCGATGATCGCTGAGCCCCAACCCCACTCCTTGCCGCAGGTGCCGACCTCGCCGGTGAGTAGGTCCCAGCGGTCGGGGACCCAGGCGGGGACGTGGTCATGGCCGGCTTCTTGGACGAGGCCCAGGTCGGCGCCGAGGGCGGCGAGGTGATGCCAGGACCGCTGCTGCTGGTTCGGGGTGGCGCGGCTGTTGTGGAACGCGCCGTTGAGGTTGAAGGTCACCACCCGCATCCCGCCGTTCACGTCTGTCGGTACGGGTCGGGTGTGACTTCTCGGCGCCGAGGGACTCCGAGGGCTGGGGCGCCGGTCTCGGTGGCAGCTACCGGTGACCAAATGGGATGACGCGGGTGGGATGATGCGGCGGTGGGCCCGAGCGACAGCCTGATCGGTCATCTCAGTGGCCGGTTCGCCACCCAACCGGAGAACCTCGCCACCGAGGCGCTCTATTGGGTGCTCGACCGCCACGGCGCGGCGGCAGCCGCATTCGAGCGCCATGCGCGGCAGTGGAACCCGCGGCTCGGGCCGGCTCACCCGTTTCGGACGCAAGGCTCGGTTGCCGACGACGCCGCGATCCCGGACTTGGTGGGCGGCGACGCTTCCGGCGGGGGCGAGCCGTTGCTCGTGGAGGTCAAGTTCTGGGCGCCGCTGACCAAGTACCAGCCCGTGCAGTACCTCAAACGTCTCCCCGGCGACGGCACCGGGCTGTTGCTGTTCCTCTGTCCTGAGGCCCGCCGCGATCACCTCTGGCGCGAACTACTCGATCGTTGCGAGGACGATGACGAGGGCGGTCGTTTGAAGGTGTCGGAGCGTGATGACGCTCGCTGTTCGGCCATGGTCGACGGTCGAGCCCTGGGGGTCACCACCTGGAAGGAGGTGCTGACCGCGATCGGCGCGGAAGTCGACGGTGACGCCCGGTCCGACGTCCGCCAACTTCTCGGGCTGGTCGAGAGCCAGGATCGCGACACGTTCTTGCCGCTCGACGAATCCGAGTTCGACGGCAACATCGCCCACCGCCTACTCCAGTACCGCCGGAGCCTGCTTCCCGAGGTCGTGAAGAAGCTCAAGGCCGACCCCCGGGTGTCCACCGACGGGCTCACCTGGTTCAACTCCCATGTGGCCCACGGCCACTCCTTCCGGCTCAACGGGTGCCTGGTTGCCCTACAGGTCAACCTCGACTGGTGGGCCGATATGAGCGACACGCCGTTCTGGGTCGAGATCACCGACGACCGCCGCCACGACCCCGCCATCGCGCTCGCCCTCACCGGGCTCGTGCTTCCTCCCGCCGCAGGCACCGGCGACCGTGTCCTCATCCCGTTGCGGCTCCCTACTGGCGTGCCTGCCGGCGAGGTCGAGAACCGACTCGTCGCCCAGGTCCTCGAGATTGCCGACCGGGTCAACCGCTGAGACAGAAGCCGACGCCCATGCCCGGCCGGTCCCCTGGGAGACAGCTGTCACCCCGCCGCCAGGGACGGTGCGGTGGGGGGCTGAACGGGCTTGTAGCCGGTGCGTTCGGCTAGACCCGGGCGGTGATCTGGGCGGAGACTTCTGGTGCCGCGGCACGCCTCGTCGAGGTGCGAGCGGAGTGGGAGGCGCTGGTGGCCGCCGACCAGGCGGCAGCCACCGAGCGTGTGCGCCGTTGGGACTCCCGGATCGCCGCCCTGCGAAGGGAGCGGGACGCGCTGCGCGGCGCCGGTCGGTGGTTGGCGGGGCGGGGCGACCTGCTGGGCGTGGTGGGTGCGGGTCGTTCGGAGCTGGTCCATTCGGCCGTGCTGGCGTGGTTGCTGGACCCGATGGGCCGTCACCAGCTCGGCACCCGGCTACTGGCCGCCGTGGTGGACCGCTGCTCCGGTCACCGCGAGCCTGACGCGTTCGCCTCGGTGCTCTGTGGGCGGGAGGTGGCGCGGGCCGAGTCGATCGCCGATGTGGTCGTATGGGCCGACACGTTCACCCTCGTCATCGAGAACAAGGTCGACGCCCCCGAGGGCGACCGTCAGTGCCAGCGCATCTACAACGACTTCTCCGGGGACCCCGACCCGATCTTCGTGCTGCTGTCCCCCACCGGCCGGCGGCCCCGCAGCACCGAGACCCCGGAGGCGGCCACGGCGTGGCGGTCGCTGTCCTACCCGGCGCTGGGCGACCTGATCGAAGCCGCGTTCACCCATGGCGCCCGAGACCGCGGCGGTGGGCGGGGCGCCGTGGTGGACTACCTCATGACCCTACGAAAGGAGTTCGGGTGAGCCCGGAGGACCCCGACGTTCTCGATGACCGGATCCGGTTCTACCTGCGCAACCGCGCCGACATCGACGAATGGGCGCGAATCCGTGACGACGCCCGCGCCGTGTTCAACCAGTTCATGCGGACCCTGGGGCCCCACATCGAAGAACGACTCGAGGACGGCGTCCGCGTCGGGTTCCACGACAACCTCCCGCGCTGGGTGTGCTGGCGTGAGGGCTGGCCCGTCATCGACACCGAACACAACCGCAACCCCGTCATCTCCGTGCCGCTCGAGTGGACCGCCAGGGTCATCCCCGACGACCCTGCCCAGGCCCCCTACCTGGGCGTGCTCGTCCTCCTCGACCACCCCGACGGGCAGGCGCTGCGCTCAACGTTCCGTGACCAGGTACTCGACGTGCGCGAGCGCGGTGGTTGGCATCACACCAGGCAGTGGCCGGTGTGGCGCCGCGTGATCGCCGAGGGCGCCTACTGGGACGATCTCGACGGCTACCGCAAACGGCTTCTCGACGATCTGGCAACCGCTTGGGCGACGTTTTCGCCCGTGATCCAGAAGGCGGTGGACACCACGTCGCCGGCCTGAGGAGCGGATCCCTTTCTGCGGCATGCCCTCCCGGCGGGCGCGGGGACGGGCCGCCGCCGCATCCGATGCTGCTGGCATCTTCGGGTTGTGGCCGCGAGGTCCCCAAGCGCGGGACCCTCAG
>CAYTJS010000238.1:0-6120 GCA_964438115.1 uncultured Iamiaceae bacterium | reverse complement strand
GCCACTGCCCGGACCTACCCGGCCGGTCATGACCCACGGATGTGCTCGGAGAGCCTCATTGTTGCCTCGATAGATCGGAGCGACTATTACCGAATGGTCAGCGAGAGCCCGTTGGCGGGGATGATCGATAGTGACATCGCTCACCGCGGCTACGACGATCTGGCGGAGTTCGAGCGCCTGTTGGATCGCCTGCTCAGCGGCAGGGGTGATGGGCCAGTGTCCGATGTGCTGGCGGACTCGCTTGCGCTCATCGAACTGCTGGTGGCCCTGGATGACCTGGCCGGTAGACAGATCGAGGTCGACGCGTTGCTCGCGCTGTCGACCCGTCAGGATCTACTCGCCTTTGCGGCCGACGTTGCCCGGCCGAGTTCGAACGATGGGGGGCTGTGGCAGCCGGACATGCGCTGAGGTTGTCCCCGCCGGCGCCCCAAGTCACGACCAGCCGGTGACCCTCGTCGTGTAGCGGTTGGTGGCGGTGACCTCGCCCGCGGTCAGGGTGAGGTCGACGACGAGGTCGCCGGCGGGGGTGCCCGACGGCAGGGTCAGCTCGATGCGACCGACCCGGGCGACGTCGTCGGGGTCGACCTGGCCCTCCCAGTGCCAGGCCTCGTGGCCGTCCGGGAAGCGCACCTCGGCGCTCACCGCGGCCCGGATGAGGGGCACGTGCAGGTCGCTCACGACGTGGACGTCGAGGGCCAGGGTGGCGCCGGGGGCGACCTCGGCGGGCGGGCGGTCGGCCACCACGATCACGGGCCGGCAGGCCTCGGTCAGGGCCTCGTAGCCCGCCTTGGGCACCCGCTCGTGGTCCAGCAGTGACCAGGTGATGCCGGGCTGGGCGTCGGTGAGGAGGAACTGGCAGAAGCCGCCGGTCGGGTGGTACTTGAGGCGGCGCAGTTCCTCGACGTGGTGGCGCACGACGGTGGCCTGATACGCCTGGGTCGCCGCCCGCCAGTCGGCGAAGGTGGCGTGGTCGGCGGCCGGGACCCGCCGTTCCAGGAAGGCCCGTTGCAGGCAGTGATGGGCCTCGAGGTGGTCCCAGTCCAGGTCGGGCCAGCGCTCGGGCTCGGCGAAGGCGGCCGACTCGGGCACGGCCTGGGCACCGAACTCGGTCACGAAGCGGACCAGGCGGGGGAGGGCAGCGGCGAAGCCGGGAAGGTCCCGCTCGTCGCCGTGGTACCAGCCGAAGTAGAGGTGGCTGTCGGTGCCGTCGAGGCGGGGCAGGTGGGGCCAGATGCCGCTGTGGGGGATCACCGGGCGGGAGCCGTCGGCCTTCTCGAGGGTCCGCTTGATGGACCCGTCCAGCACGGTCTTGTTCCAGGTGGGCAGCTCCATGGCCGCCGCCATGCGCAGCCCGGTGCGGAGGGCCACGGCGGGCTCGGCCAGCTGGGCGGTGCTCACGTCGAGGGCCAGCGGCTCGTTGTGACCGCACCAGATGGCCACGCTCGGGTGGTGGCCGAGCACCTCGACGGCCTTGCGGGCCTGGCGCACCGCCTGCTTGCGCACGGAGCGGGCGTAGCCCCACTGCAGCGGCAGGTCCTGCCAGACGAGCATCCCGCGGGCGTCGGCCTGGTCGTAGAGGGCGGGGGGGGCGACGTGGGCGTGCACCCGGACGAGGTCGAGGCCGGCGTCGCGGGCTAGGTCGACGTCGCGGCGCACGTCGTCGTCGCCCGCCTCGCCGAGCAGGGCCCGGGTCGGGGCCAGGTTGGCCCCCTTCAGGAACAGGCGCTCGCCGTTGACCGACAGCTTCCAGTCGTCGAGGACGAGCGTGCGCAGGCCGACCGTGCGCTCGACGGTGTGGCTGACCTCGGCCCCGTCGGGCCGGGCCTCGACCGAGACCGTGTACCGGGGTTGCTCGCCGAGTGACCACGGCCACCACAGGCGGGGCGAGGGCACGAGCACCTGCCACTCGAGCTGGTTCTCGCCGGCGGCGAGGGTCAGCTCCTCGACGTAGTCGACCGGCTCGCCCTCGCCGTCGAGGAGGGCCACCCGGCTGGCGATGCGGACGAGGCCGGGGGTGGCGTTGTCGGCGAAGGCCCGGAACCGCAGGGTGGCGGACTCGACGCCGGCCTCGGTGCAGACGACCGACAGGCGGCGGAGCCGTACCGGGCCCGTGCGCTCGAGGCGGATGGGGCGCCAGATGCCGCCGGGGTTCAGGTCGGGATCGATGCAGTCCCAGTGCCCGAACACGCCGGTGAGGGCCCGCTTGGCGGTGCGGTCACCCGGCGGGCTGCAGACAACGTGGGCGGCGAGGAGGTGCTCGGTGCGCTCGGCCAGGGCGTCGGTGACCTCGAAGGTGTGGCCGAAGAAGTAGCCCTCGGTGTCGCCGACGTAGCCCCCGTCCAGCCAGACGTCGGCGTGGTAGAAGACGCCGTCGAGCACCAGCCAGGCCCGGTCGCCCTCGCCGGGGGCCTCGGCGTCGAAACCGACGCGGTACAGGAGCGGTCCGTCGGCGTCGGCGAAGGCGGGGACCGATCGCCAGTGACCCGGGACCGTGACCGGCTCCCAGCCGGTGTCGTCGAGCTCGGGGTCGGCGAAGGTGCGCTCGAGCAGCGGGTCGCTCGGGGCTGCTCGCCAGTCGGCGGGGAGGTGCACCGGGGTAGGTTGCCAGCTATGTCGTCCCGTCCCGCAACGATCGGCCAGCTGCGTGAGTCCGGCTGGGAGTCGGTTCCCGTCAAGGACGAGGTGCGGCGCAACGCCGTCGCCCGCATCACCGCCGGCGAGCCACTGGTCGAGGGGGTGCGGGGCTACGAGGAGACCGTCCTGCCCCAGCTGGAGAACGCCCTGCTGGCGGGCCACGACGTGATCTTCCTGGGGGAGCGGGGGCAGGCCAAGACCCGCATGATCCGCTCGCTCACCGGCCTGCTCGACGAGTGGCTGCCGATCGTGGCCGGCTCCGAGATCCTCGACGACCCGTACCACCCGGTCTCCCGCCACGCCCGCGACCTGGTCCACGAGCACGGCGAGGACACCCCCCTCGAGTGGGTCCACCGCGACGACCGTTTCGGCGAGAAGCTGGCCACCCCCGACACCTCGATCGCCGACCTCATCGGCGAGGTCGACCCCATCAAGGTGGCCGAGGGCCGGTACCTGTCCGACGAGTTGACCATGCACTACGGCCTGGTGCCGCGGACCAACCGGGGCATCTTCGCCATCAACGAGCTGCCCGACCTCTCCGAGCGCATCCAGGTCGGCCTGCTGAACGTGCTCGAGGAGCGCGACGTGCAGGTCCGGGGTTACAAGATCCGCCTCCCCCTCGACGTGCTGCTGGTGGCCTCGGCCAACCCGGAGGACTACACGAACCGCGGCCGGATCATCACTCCGCTGAAGGACCGCTTCGGCAGCCAGATCCGTACGCACTACCCGCTCGACGTCGAGACCGAGGTGGCCATCGTCGCCCAGGAGGCCCGGCCCTTCGCGGTGGACGGGGTGGCCGTCGAGGTGCCCGAGCACATGGCCGAGATCGTGGCCACGCTGTCCCACCTGGCCCGCGAGAGCCCACACGTCAACCAGGCCTCGGGGGTGTCGGTGCGGCTGTCGGTGGCCAACCAGGAGGTGCTGGTCGCCAACGCGGTGCGCCGGTCGCTGCGCCACGGCGAGACCCACGTCGTCCCCCGCATCACCGACCTCGACGCCCTGGCCGCCTCGACCTCGGGCAAGATCGAGATCGAGACCCTCGACGACGGTCGGGACAGCCAGGTCATCGAGCAGCTCCTCAAGGGCGCGGTGCTCACCACCTTCCGCGAGTACTTCGACCTGGGCGAGCTGAGCGGCGTGCTCGACGCCTTCGAGGACGCCCGGGCCGTCGACGCCGGCGAGGACATCGCCTCGGGCGCCTACGCCGAGCTGGCCGCCGACCTGCCCGCCCTGCGCGAGGCGGTGCGGCGCGTCACCGAGGACGAGTCACCGGAAGCGGTGGCCTCCGCCGTCGAGTTCGTGCTCGAGGGGCTCCACCTCTCCAAGCGCCTCAACAAGGAGGCCGCCGGCGGGCGGGCCACCTACCGGGGCCGGGGGTAGCCCCGTGCCCCGCTTCCGGCGCTCGTCGAACCGGCCGCAGTTCCGCTACTCGCGCTGGGACGGCACCCAGACCGGGTTCGACTTCGGGGCCGACGAGGTGATGGCCGAGATCACCGACGACCTGCTCTACCACGGTGACCTGAACGCCGCCCTGCGCCGGATGCTGCAGTCCGGATTCACCGCCCCCGACGGCGAGCGCCTCCAGGGCCTGCGCGAGATCATGGAGCGACTGCGTCGGCAGCGGCGGGAGGCCCTCGAGAGCCACGACCTCGGCGGCGTCTACGACGAGATCGCCCAGGAGCTGTCCGAGGTCGTCGACGAGGAGCGGGCCAGCCTCGACGAACTGGGGCGCGAGGCGGCCGAGTCCGGCGACCAGCGGCGCCAGGAGGTCACCGACGCCGTGGTGGCCGAACGGGGGATGCAGCTCGACCTCCTGCCCCCCGACCTGGCCGGCCAGGTCCGCAGCCTGCAGGAGTACGAGTTCACCTCGTCGGAGGCCCGCGAGCGGTTCGAAGGCCTCCTCGACCGTCTGCGCGAGCAGTTGATGCAGCGCTTCGTCGACCAGGTCAGCGGGTCCATGCAGGACCTCTCGCCCGACGACCTGGGCCGGATGAAGGACATGATGGCCGAGCTGAACCAGATGCTCGAGCAGCGGGCCGCCGGCCAGGAGCCCGACTTCGACGGGTTCATGGCGCGCTACGGGGACTTCTTCCCGGAGAACCCCCAGAGCCTGGACGAGCTCCTCGAGCTCATCGCCGCCCGCATGGCGGCCATGCAGGCGATGCTCAACTCGATGACGCCCGAGCAGCGGGCCCAGCTCCAGTCGCTGTCGGACCAGCTGCTCGAGGACATGGACCTGCGCTGGCAGGTCGACCAGCTGGGTCAGAACCTCCAGGCCGCCTTCCCCGACCTCAACTGGGACCGGCGCTACGACTTCTCCGGTCAGGATCCGCTGGGCATGGCCGAGGCGGCCCAGCTCATGGAGCAGCTCGGCGACCTCGACCAGCTCGAGAACCTGCTGCGCAACGCCAGCAGCCCCGGCGCCCTGGCCGAGGTCGACCTCGACAAGGTGCGCGAGCACCTGGGCGAGGAGTCGGCCGAGAGCCTGGCCCGGCTGGCCGAGCTCACCCGCATGCTCGAGGAGGCCGGCCTCATCGAGACCAAGGAGGGGCGGACCGAGCTGACGGCCAAGGGCATGCGTCGCATCGGCCAGAACGCCCTGTCCGACCTGTTCAAGCGCCTGTCGATGGACAAGATGGGCGGCCATCAGGTCGAGCGGGTGGGGTCGGGCCACGAGCGGGCCGAGGACACCAAGCCCTACGAGTTCGGCGACCCGTTCAACCTGCACATCGAGCGGACGGTCCGCAACGCCGTGAGCCGCCAGGGCAAGGGCACCCCGGTGCGCCTCGTTCCCGACGACTTCGAGGTGGAGCGCACCGAGCACCTGGTGCGCTCGAGCACGGTCCTGATGCTCGACCTCTCCCTGTCGATGCCCATGCGGGACAACTTCCTGCCTGCCAAGAAGGTGGCCATGGCGCTGCACGCGCTGATCTCGAGCCGCTTCCCCCGGGACTACCTGGGCATCGTGGGCTTCTCGAAGGTGGCCCGGGCCCTCACCCCCGAGCAGTTGCCCGAGGTCTCGTGGGACTTCGACTACGGCACCAACATGCAGCACGGCTTCCAGCTCAGCCGCCGCCTGCTGGCCCGCCAGTCGGGGACCAAGCAGATCATCATGATCACCGACGGCGAGCCCACCGCCCACGTCCTCCCGAGCGGCGACGTGCACTTCAGCTACCCGCCGGTGCGCGAGACCGTCGAGGCGACCATGCGCGAGGTGGCCCGCTGCACCCGGGACGACATCCGCATCAACACGTTCATGCTCGACCCCAACGCCCACCTGCGCGACTTCGTCGAGCGCCTCACCCGGTTCAACAAGGGCCGAGCCTTCTTCACCACCCCCGAGACCCTGGGCGACTACGTCCTCGTCGACTTCATCGAGCAGAAGCGGGCCCTGCTCCGGGGTCGCGGCGGCGCCCGCCGCTCGGCCTGACCCCACCCGCCCTCCCCGGATCTGGCGTGCGTTGGTCACGCCAGGACGGACCAGCT
>CAYTJS010000237.1:0-6136 GCA_964438115.1 uncultured Iamiaceae bacterium | reverse complement strand
ACGACCTCGTCCTCCGCGCCCGCCGCACCCCCTACCCCCCGAACCCCGTAGCCCCGAACCCCCGTAACCCCCGAAATTGCGTCGATCGGTTGCGGTAGACGCAACGAATCGACGCAATTTCGGGGTGGTGGTGGCTCAGAGTCGCTCAGGTCGTGGGTTCGAGGACGAAGACGGGGATCTGGCGCTCGGTGGCGGCCTGGTAGGCGTCGTAGTCGGGCCAGACGGCGATGGCCCGCTGCCACCACTCGTCCTTGTCGGCGCCGGTCGCCTCGCGGACGGTGTAGTCCCGCACCTCAGGGCCGTCCTGGAGCCGGGCCTCGGCCCGGGCCCGGACGTTGTGGACCCACTGCGGGTTGGTGGGCGCCCCACCCTGGGAGCCGACGACCGCGTAGCGACCGGCCCCGTCGGTGACCCGCACCAGCGGCGTCTTGCGGACCTTGCCCGACCTGGCGCCGAGCGTCCACAGGACGATCCAGTCCTCGCCGACCATCTCGCTGGGCTCGGAGCCGCCCGACCGCTCGTAGCGTTCGACCTCGGCGGCGATGGGCTCCCACGGGCTGGGCTCGTAGTCGGCGTCCCACACGGACATCGGGCGGCTCCTCGGCTCGGTTGCTGGCCGCCGACGCTACCGGCGCCCGTCGGCGTCGATCACGGCGGTGACGGCGCCGGGGAGGAGGCGGGCCAGCACAGCGACGTCGACCTCGTCGACGGCGACCAGGGTCACCCGGTAGGCGAGCCATCGCTCGGCCACCTCGCGCGAGACGGCCGCGGTGGCGACCCAGTCGGCTGCGGAGATCGTCATACGGGTCGCCATGGTGGCAGGACCGAGGGCGGGGTGGCCGGTTGGGCCACCAGCGAGGCTCGGGGCGCGTGGGCCATGGAGGGCTCCTCGGGCTCGCGGGACGGGGTCCCGGATCCGAGGGCTCACGTCACGGACGCGACGGTCGTGCCCGGACGGCTCGGCCCGAGCAGCGATGTCCCCCGACCGTCCTTTCGCTCCCGAGTTGCGATGGGGCGGGACGGCGGTCAACCTCGGGTCCTGGCCGGGACCGGCCGCACCCTGACGACGAGGAGCCCCCATGTCCCCGAAACGACGCCGTCGAGTCCTCGCCGCCCTGACCCTGGTGGGCGTGGCGGCGGTGGTGGTGAAGCGCACCGAGCGGCGCCGGGCCGCGGTGGAGCGGGTGGCCGCCGACCTGCGCAGCCCGATCCTGCACGTGCCGTTCTCGGTGGCCAACGAGCGGACCCTCGGCCTCGTGCGGTCGCTGGCCGCCCGGGCCGACACCCCGGTCGTGGGCGGGGTCACGGTCACCCACCGCCTGGCCGAGGCCGACGGCGCGCCCAGCACCCGGGTGGTGGTCTACGAGCCCGCCGGCCGGGAGCGCCCCAGCGGGGCCCTGCTCTGGATCCACGGCGGCGGCCTGGTCATGGGTCGCCCCGAGCAGGCCCACACCTGGTGCAGCAGTCTGGCCGCCGAGCTGGGGATCTTCGTGGTGAGCGTCGACTACCGCCTGGCGCCCGAGCACCCGTTCCCCGCCGGGCTGACCGACTGCGTCACCGCCCTGCACTGGCTGCACGACCAGGCCGACGAGCTGGGCGTGGACCCCGACCGGGTCGCCGTGGGCGGCGACAGCGCCGGCGGCGGGCTGGCGGCGGCGCTGTGCCAACGCACCCGGGACGAGGACGGGCCGCCGATCTGCTTCCAGCTCCTCAACTACCCCATGCTCGACGACCGCACCGTCGGCGACGCCCAGGGTCGGGGCGAGTTCATCTGGACCCCGGCCTCGAACCGGTTCGGCTGGTCGTCCTACCTCGGCGGCTCCACCGCCGAGCCCCCGCCCCACGCCGTCCCCGCCCGCACCACCGACCTGGCCGGCCTGCCCCCGGCCTGGATCGGCGTGGGCGACCTCGACCTCTTCCACGACGAGGACGTCGACTACGCCGAGCGCCTGCAGGCGGCCGGGGTCGCCTGCGAGCTGCACGTGGAGCCCGGCATGTACCACGGCGCCGACCAGATCGTGGTCAAGGCCCCGCGGATGTCCGACTACCGGGGCCGGATGGTCGAGGCGCTCCGCGCCGCCGTGACCTGACGGGCCGGCACCGGTCACTAGGTTCGGCGGGATGCCGACCACCCGTGCCGCCGTCCTCGACGAGATCGGCGGGTCCCTCGTCGTCCAGGACCTGGACCTGGCCCCGCCCCGGGCGGGCGAGGTGCTCGTCCGCATCGCCCACTGCGGGATCTGCCACAGCGACCTGAGCGCCATCGACGGCAGCTTCCCCACGCCCACGCCGATCGTGCTGGGGCACGAGGCCGCCGGGGTGATCGAGGAGGTCGGGCCGGGGGTGACCGAGGTCGCCGTCGGCGACCACGTGGTGCTCGTCCCGGCCCCGTCCTGCGGACGCTGCTACTTCTGCACCCGGGGCCAGCCGACGATCTGCGCCGTCCACAGCGGCGCCCTGCTGGCCTCGACCATGGCCGACGGCACCTCGCCGCTGTCCCGGGACGGCCAGTTCGTCCACCGGGGCCTGGCCACCGCCGCCTTCTCGGAGTTGGCGGTGATGGACGTGGCCGGCGTCGTCCGCATCCCCGACGACGTCCCGCTGGCCACGGCCTGCGTGCTCGGGTGCGCCGTCCAGACCGGGGTGGGTGCCGTGCTCAACACGGCCCAGGTCGAGGCCGGGGCCACCGTCGCCGTCCTCGGGGCCGGTGGCGTCGGGCTGTCCATCGTGCAGGGCGCCGTGCTGGCCGGGGCCGCCCGCATCATCGTGTCGGACCCCGTCGCCCGCCGTCGGGAGGAGGCCCTCGCCCTGGGCGCCACCGACGTGATCGACCCGACCACCACCGACCTGACCACGGCCTGCTTCGACCTGACCGGGGTGGGCGTGGACTACGCCTTCGAGGCCGCCGGGCGCACCGCCCTGATCGAGGCCGCCATCGGGATCATCCGCAACGGCGGCACCGCCGTCTGCGTCGGGGCGCCACCGGTCGAGGACAACCTCACCATCCCGATGATCGTGGCCTTCGGCGCCATGGAGAAGCGGCTGATGGGCTGCTTCCTCGGCTCGGTCAACGCCCACCGCGACATCCCGATGCTCATCGCCCACTGGCGCAACGGCCGCCTGCGCCTCGACGAGCTGATGACCGACCGTCGCCCGCTGTCCGAGATCAACGAGGCCGTGGCCGCCGCCGTGGCCCTCGACGGCATCCGCACGCTCATCGACCTGGCCTGACCGCCCGCCCGGCGATCAGGGAACCGAGTCCTGCTCGGGAGGCCACTCGATCGTGGCCGTTCCCAACAGGTGGTCGAGCACCGCGGGCTCGAAGCGAGGGTCCCGGACCGGCCGGATCACGTCGCTGGTGTCGACCATCCAGCGCAGCAGGTCGTCGCGCAGCGAGCGCAGCACCTCGGCGTGGTCGGGGTCGGCCACGAGGTTGGTGGTCTCGTGGGGATCATCCCGGCGGTCGTAGAGCTCGTCGCTCTCGTAGCGCCGGTAGACGAAGGTCCAGTCCTCGGTACGGACACAGGCCGCCCGGCCCACGAGCTCGGGCCGCTCCTGCTGGAGCTCGCCCTTTATCAGGTACGGGAAGTGCTGGGGCATCTCGTTCATCGGGGCCTCGTCCAGCCGGAAGCCGCCCTCGCCGAAGGCCCGGTCCCGGTGGCCGCGGTCCGGATCGGCCAGCACCCCACTGAGGCTGCGTCCGAAGTGGGCGTGGCCCAGCTCGACCTCGGCGAACTCGGCCAGGGTGACCGGCAGGTCGATCATCTCGACCAGGGCCGAGCACACCCCGCCCTCGACCACACCCGGGCCGGCGATGATCAGGGGGTTGCGCAGAAGGCAGTCATCGAGGCCGGACGGCCACTTCTCGACGAGGCCGTAGTCGCCGAGGTACTCGCCGTGGTCGGTGTGGAACACCGTCACCGTCCGTTCCCCCACCCCGGCATCATCCAGGGCCGCCTGGACCCGCCCGAACTGGTCGTCCACGCAGGCGACCATCCCGAAGTAGGTGGCCCGGATCTCCGCCCAGTCGTCGGCCCCGAGATCATCGAGGGCCGCCCGCCGCCGGAAGGCCGCCATGAAGCCGGGCTTGCCGGGACCGGCGACCACCGGCGGCGGCACGTCCGCCCGGTCGACGAGCGAGTACCACGGCTCCCCCACGACGAAGGGCGGATGCGGTGCAGCCAGGGTCAACACCAGGACGAAGGGCTCGGGCAGCCCGCGGCCCAGCAGGTCGATCGCGGTGCGGACCGCCGCCTCGTCCTGGTCGAGCTCCAGCCCGGGGCCGAGCGCACCGAGGTGGAAGCTGTTGCGGAGCCGGTGACCCTCCGGGTAGCGGGCCTCGTGGCGGGCCCGGATGGCGGCGAGGTCGGGCGAGACGGTGAATCCGAAGACGTCGGTCGAGGCCGCGGTCACGCCGGGAGCGAAGGTGTCACCCCGCACGCCGGCCCAGGCCACGAAGTAGCCGGCGTCCTTCAGCGTCCGGAGCAGGTTGGGCTCCCACGCCTGGAGTAGGTTGTCGAGGGTCCGGTGGCCGGCGACGTGCGGGTACCAGCCGGTCATCATGGAGATCCGGCTCTGCGAGCAGGCACTGTGCTGCCCGAACGCATTGGTGAACCGGACGCCGCGCCGGGCCAGGGCGTCGATGTTGGGCGTGACGGGGACCGCCGCCCCGAACGCGCCGATCGAGTCGGCCCGTTGCTGGTCGGTCATGAACAGGAGCAGGTTCGGGCGGGTCACGACGTCGGACTCCTGACCGGGTGGCGCCCAGGCTCAGACCGGGAGGACCAGCCCGACCGAGGGGTCGATGCGGCCGTCGAGGGTGTCGACGAAGGCGTCGCGGACGGCGTGGATGCCTCGGTGGTGCTCGAAGTGGATCCAGCCGTCGAGGCCGGCGACGAAGGCCCGCCACGCCTCGGGCAGAGCGGCCTCGGCCTCCGCTCCCCAGTGGTCGGGGGCGAAGAAGAACTGGGGCTCGATGCCCGGGACCTCGGCGGGGCCGGCGGCGTCCCAGTGGGTACCGCCCACGATGGCCGAGTGGGCCAGCGCGTCGCCGTAGTGGCCGTGGACGGCCGCCCGCACGGCGGTGTCACCGGCGAAGTCGACGTACACGGCCGGCCCGACCGGCAGGTCGGCCACGGCGTCGTAGGTGACGACCCGGTCGTGGAGGCCGAGGCCCTCGACCTGCCGACCCGGCCCGGTGAGGTAAGCCCGACGACCTCGACCCCGCCCCGGCGGGCCAGGCAGAAGGCGGTGGCGATCGCCGTCTTGGACGACGCGCTGGAGAGCAGGACGGCCTCGGCGCCGAACACGCCCTCCTTGCCGAGGAAGGCGTCGAGGACGAACCCGGTGAAGAAGAGGGGCCACAGCACCATCTGGGCGTCCTCGTGGGCGGGGTCGTACAGCGGGTCGTCGGCCACCCGGCGGTAGGCGTTGTAGGCCGGGGGCAGGGCGGCGCGGTGGTCGCTGGTGTCGACGACCTGACCGGCGCCGCCGACCCGGGGTCGCATCCGGAGATGGTCGGCCATCGGCAAGTAGCCGAAGAGGCGCTCCCCCTCGGCCAGGGCGTCGGACGCGCTGTCGACCACGGTGGCGAAGCCCCAGGTCGGCACCTGGCCCCACTCCGCCTCGGAGGGGAAGAAGCCCCAGTAGCCGAGGAGGTCGCCGAAGACGGCGTAGCTGATGTTGTTGGCGGTCAGCCCGAAGGCGTCGACCCGCACCACGGCCTCGCCTTCGGCGGCCGGCGCCACCGGCTCCTCGACCACCCGCGTCCGGTGCAGGTCCCCCCGCACCACCTCGAGTCGCACCCCGTGCCGCTCGGTCATCACCGCTCCCCCACTCGACGAGGGCCGCACCGTACCCGTCGCCGGCGGGCAGGACGGCGCCAGTAGCGTCCGCCCGTGCGCCGAGCCGGGACCCGCCGTTCGTGGTCGACGGCCATCGCCCTGGCCGCCGCGCTGCTCGCCGGCTGCACCAGCAGTGGCGACGCCACGACCACCAGGACCGGCCCGGAACCGACAGGACCGACGGCGGGCTACGAGATGCCGGCGATGCACCCGAGCGACTGGGGTGCGCCCGAGGTCTCGCTCCCCGAGGCGCCCCGGCCCTACGGGCCCAGCCCGACGGCGACCGCCGACCC
>CAYTJS010000236.1:0-6221 GCA_964438115.1 uncultured Iamiaceae bacterium | reverse complement strand
GCCGGCGCCGTTGGGCCCGATGATGCCGATGACCTCGCCGGGCCGAGCCGCGAGGGTCACGTCGTCGACGGCCACCACACCCCCGAACGCCCGGCTCAGGCCGGCCACGGCCAGCGCCGGCGGGCCCTCACCGTCGTCGGGGGCGACCCGCGGGCGGGTGGTCGCCGCCGGGGCCGGGGCCGGGGCCGCCCGTTCGAGGAACACCGACCGCAGCAGATCGGGGCGATCGGCCAAGCCCGCGGCCGGCCCCTCGAAACGCACCGCCCCCTTCTCGAGGAAGTAGGCCCGGTCGGCGATCGAGAGGGCGATGTTCACCGACTGTTCGACGAGGACCACCGTGGCACCGTGGTCCCGCATCTCGCGGACGAGGGGCAGCAGCTGCTCGACCACCACCGGGGCCAGGCCCAGGGACAGCTCGTCGACGAGGAGCAGGCGGGGCCGGGCGACAAGGGCCATGCCCAGGGCCAGCATCTGCTGCTGGCCCCCCGAGAGGTCGCCGGCGGGCTCCTCGGCCCGGTCGGCCAGCACGGGGAAGAGGTCGAGGGCGCGGGCCACCTCGGGCTCGGGGTCCTCACCGTCGTGGCGGCGGAGCCAGCCGGCCAGGCGCAGGTTCTCGGCGACGGTCAGCGACGGGAAGACGGCGGCCCCGCCCGGGACCTGCGCGACCCCCTTGGCCGCGATCTCGTAGGGCGGGGCGTGGGTGATGTCGGTCCCGTCGAAGACGACGGCGCCCCGGTCGGCCTCGACCACCCCACCGATCGACCGCAACAGGGTCGACTTGCCGGCCCCGTTGGTGCCCAGCAGGGCGACGATCTCGCCCTCCCGGACCTCGAGGTCGACCCCGAAGAGCACCTGCACCCCGTCGTAGCCGACCTCCAACTCGCGCACGAGCAGGATGCGGGGGTTGCCCTGGCGCCGTTCGTAGAGGTCCTCGGAACGGGCCGCCGTGACCCGCCACACCTGCCGGATGTCGTCGCCGATCACGTCGCCGGCGGAGGCGATGACGAGGCCGCCGATGAGGAAGACGGGGGTCATGACGAGCATCCCCGTCCGGATGCCCCAGGCGTCGCCGAGCATCCCGATGACCGGGAGCACGGCCAGGCCGGGCAGTACCCACAGGGAGGCGATCGAGAAGCCCAGTGAGCGGGTGCGGGGCGGGATGGCCAGCGAGAGGGCCGCGAGGATGCCGGGCCCGACGATGGCCAGCCCCATGGTGATCAGGGCGTTGGCCGCCACGGCCACGACGATGTTGGGGGCGAGGGCGAAGACGGCCGCCAGGCCCGAGGCGGCGATGGAGACCCACGAGAGGAAGCGCAGGATGCGCCCGGGCTCGGTGACCACCCAGCGGGTGGCGACCCGAGCGCCGATGACGAGGCCGACGAGCTGGAGGGGCTCGACGACGGCGGCCACGGTGCCCCGGGCGACCTCGTCGAGGCCGAACTCCTGCTCGTAGAGCAGGGCGGCCAGGGTCACGAACCCGATGAGGGAGGCGGCCAGGAACGGCAGGGCGTACCAGATCCGCCGCAGCGACTCGATCTTCCAACAGGTGCGCCATGCCTCGGCGAAGGAGGCCGGCTCCTCCTCGACGTCGACGACGTCGGCGTCGACCCCCATGGCCTCGCGCTCCCAGTGGCCCCGTACCGGCTCCCGCAGGCGCAGGCCCAGGATCACCAGCACCACCGTCGGGATGGCGAAGACGATGAACGGTGCCCGCCACGAGAACGCCGCCGCCAGCACGCCGGCGAGCAGCGGGCCGACGAACTGGCCGAAGGCGTTGGCCGCCCGGTGGAACGAGTAGACGCCGGGCCGTCGGTCCGGCGGGTACCAGTCGGCGAGGAGACTGTTGTGGGTGGGGTCGACCACGGCCTTGCCGATGCCCGAGCCGGCGCGGGCCACGCCGAGCCAGACGACGGTGCCGACCAGGCCGGTCAGCAGGGAGAAGACGGCCCAGAGGGCCGCACCCCCGAGGGCGATGGGCACCCGGGCGTGGCGGTCGGACCACTGGGCGATGGGCACCTGCAGGACCAGGGCCAGGGCGAACACCACGGCGATGAGGGCGAGGATCCCCGTGAGGTCGAGGCCGAAGTCGTCGCGGATCTCGGGCAGGAGGATCCCGAAGGCGGTGCGGTCGAGCTCGTCGGCGGCGTTGAGCCCGAAGAGGATGAGCAGGGCGTAGACGGGGCCGGGGCCGCACAGGTCCTGCAGCGCCGTCCGGGGATGACGCACCCACCCCCAGCCGGTGCGCAGCCAGCCGGTCACGACCCGGCCTCGGCGGTGGCCAGGGCCGACTGCTCGGCCGGCACCTCGACGTAGCTGGGGACGACCAGGCCCCGTCGCCGGGCCACCGCCCGCAGCGCGGCGTCGCGGACCCGGTAGACGAGGGCCCCGAGGCCGCCGGGGAGGATCATCAGCACCAGCAGCACACCCAGCGAGCTCGAGAGCAGACGGAAGATCCCCGGGTCGATCACATCCTGCTGCTGGGCGAAGTAGTAGGTCGCCTGGAGGTACACGGCGCCCAGCACCACGCCCGAGACCGACCCCAGCCCGCCGATCACCACCATGGTGAAGACGACGAAGCCCAGGAACGGCGCGTAGGTGGACGGGTCGTAGGCCTGCTGGTGGTGGACGAGCAGCACCCCGGCCACGGCGGCGAGGAAGCCCGAGATCGAGAAGGCGGCCAGGCGCAGGCGCACCGGCCGCAGGGCGAAGGCCTGGGCCCCGGCCTCGTTCTCGCGCAGGGCGACCAGGGCCCGCCCGAAGCGGCCCGACCGCATGCCCTTCACGGCCAGGACGGCCAGGACCAGGACCACGAGGATCAGGTGGTAGGCCCCCGCCGGGCTGTCCCACTCGATGGCACCGAGCAGCGGTGGCCGCTCGATCCGTCCCGTCGGCACCCACGAGAAGAAGCGGGCGTTCAGCAGCCACGAGTCGACGGCCAGGGCGAAGGCGAAGGTGGTCACGCCGAGCAGCAGGCCCCGGAGGCGCAGGGCGGGCAGCCCGACGAGCACCGCCGTCACGGCGCCCACGGCGCCGGCGACGAGCATGGCCAACGCCAGGTCGAGGTCCCACTCGGTGGTGGCCACGGCGCCGACGGCGGCGCCGATGGCGACGAAGGCCATCTGGCCGAGGGAGACCTGCCCCGCCCACCCGGTGAGGACGAGCAGCGACAGCCCCACGATGGCATAGACGCCGACGGCGCCGGCCAGGAGGGTCTGGCTGGGCGACAGCCAGTGGGGCAGGGCCAGGACCACGGCGGCCAGCAGGGCCAGGCCGCCCCACCGGACGAACCGGACCTCGGGCAGGCGGGCCAGGACGGCGGGCACGGGCCGCACCTCCTCGGTCGCCTGCCAGGTGGAGGTGGCGTCGAGGGTGGTGCGGCCGCCGCTGCGCTGCTGGAGGAGCAGCGCCACGACGATGACCACGAACAGGATCGGGTCCACCAGGAGGGGGCTGGAGGCGTTCCAGTCGATCCCGGTCTCGAGCAGCCCGATGGCCACGGCGGCCAGGGCCACGGCGGGCAGGTCGACCATGCGGCCGATGACGAGGGCGGCCAGGATCCGGAGGAGGAAGCCGAGGGTCGTGGTCGAGCCCCCGATGGGCAGGCCGACCACGCCGGCCCGCAGCCACGAGCCGGCGAAGGCCAGGAGCGACGCCACGACCCAGACCACGGTCTGCAGGCGTTGGACCGGGATCCCGAGGAGGGCGGCCCGGTCGGACCGCTCGGCCGCCGCCCGCACGGCCACCCCCACGTCGGTGCGGCGCAGGAACACGGCCAGGGCCACCATCGCCAGGGGCGCGACGATCAGCGCCGCCACCTCGTCGGCGCCGAAGATCAGCGGGTCGATGGTGAACGAGAGGTCCCACGGGAGGTCGAGGGACTGGGCCTGCGGTCGCTCCCCCCACAGCCGGGGCAGCAGGGCGCTGGCCGCCCCGAGGAGGGTGGCCAGGCCGATGGTGGCCACCGTGAGGACGAGCCGGGGCGAGCGGGAGAACCGGCGCACCACGGCCAGTTCGACCACCGCGCCGACCACGATCGCCCCGAGCAGGCCGGCTCCCAGGGCCAGCCAGTAGCTGAGGCCCGAGTAGACGATCAGGTAGACGCCCAGGGTCGTCGGCACCGAGCCCAGCTCGGTCTGGGCGAAGTTGACGATCCGGTTGGCCCGGTAGACGAGGGCCAGGCCCAGTGCGGCCAGGGCGCTCAGCAGGCCGACGATCACGCCCCGCACCCAGATGCCCGCCGGCACCGGGAAGACGACGAGCTGGAGGGCCACCACGGCGAGCGCGGGCCCGAACCGGCGCGCCACCTCCCGTCCCCCCGTCACCGCCCCGTGTTGTAGTGCATCCCCGGCAGTGGCGGCGCCCGGTCGGCCCGCCACTAGGTTCGAGCGGTCCGACGAGACGACACGGGAGCAGGACATGAAGGTCGACGGTGGACTCGGGGAGATCGCCTCGGCGGGGGCCAAGGCCGCCTCGCTGGAGGCCGCCGGCTACGACGGGGCCTGGACGGCCGAGACCGCCCACGACCCGTTCCTCCCCCACGTCGCCGCCGCCCAGGCGACCACGACCATCGAGCTGGGCACGGGCATCGCCGTGGCCTTCGCCCGCAACCCGATGACCCTGGCCAACACCGCCTGGGATCTCCAGCGCCTCTCCGGTGGCCGCTTCGCCCTCGGCCTGGGCAGCCAGATCAAGCCCCACATCACCAAGCGCTTCTCGATGCCGTGGTCCTCGCCGGCCGCCCGCATGCGGGAGATGATCCTGGCCATCCGGGCCATCTGGGACTGCTGGGACGGCGGCGAGAAGCTCGACTTCCGGGGCGACTTCTACACCCACACCCTGATGACGCCGTTCTTCGACCCCGGCCCCTCCGAGGTCGGCCACCCCAAGATCTTCCTCGCCGCCGTGGGCGAGAAGATGACCAACGTGGCCGGCGAGGTGGCCGACGGCCTGCTCTGCCACGGCTTCACGACGGCGTCCTACCTCCAGGAGGTGACCCTGCCCGCCCTCGGGGTCGGCCTCGACGCCGCGGCCCGCACCCGGGCCGACATCGAGCTGTCGATCCCCGCCTTCTGCGTCACCGGTCGGGACGAGGAGGAGCTGGCGGCCTCGGCCGTGGGGGTGCGCCGCCAGATCGCCTTCTACGGCTCGACCCCCGCATACCGGGGCGTGCTGGAGCACCACGGGTGGGGCGACCTGCAGGACGAGCTCAACCGGCTCTCGAAGCAGGGCGAGTGGGCGGCGATGGGTGAGCTCGTCGACGACGAGGTGCTCTCGACCTTCGCCGTGGTGGCCGAGCCCGACGAGCTCGCCGCCGGCCTGCTGGCCCGCTGGGACGGCCTCGTCGACCGCATCAGCTTCTACGCCCCCTACGAGACCGCCCCCGAGACCTGGCTCCCGGTCGTCGAGGCCCTCCGCGCCGGCTGAGGTCCCCCGCCCCCCACCCGGTTCTGGCGTCGATCGGTTGCGCCCGGCGCAACGAATCGACGCAATTTCGGATGGAGGGGGTCAGACGACCAGGTTGACGAGCTTGGGGGGGCGGGCGATGACCTTCGTGGGCTGGGCGCCGTCGAGGAGGGCGGCCACCTTCTCCGAGGCCAGGGCGGAGGCCACGGCGTCGTCCTCGGAGATGTCGGCGGCGACGTCGAGGCGATCGCGCACCTTGCCGTTCACCTGCACCACGAGGGTGGCGGTGGCCACCGCCACCAGGGCGGGGTCGGCCACCGGCCAGGCCTCGGCGTGGACGTGGCCACCCCGGCGTCGCTCCCACAGCTCGGCGGTGACGTGGGGCGCCATCGGGGCCATGAGCAGCAGCACCGTGTCGACGGCGGCGTCGAGCGTCTCGCGGCGGGCGCCGTCGTCGGACTGCACGTAGGCGTAGAGGTCGTTGGTGAAGGCCATGAACCCGGCCACGGCGGTGTTGTAGGCCCAGCGCTCGTACTCGTCGGTGACCCGCTGGATGAGCCGGTGGCGGGAGCGCTCGACCTCGTCGTCGGCCGGCGCGGGGTCGCGGTCGACGATGGTGCCGGCGACGTCACCGGTGGCCAGGCGCCACAGGCGGCCGAGGAAGCGGGAGCTGCCCTCGATGCCGGCGTCCTGCCAGTCCATGTCGTCCTGGGGCGGCCCGGCGAAGAGGTGGAACAGGCGCAGGGCGTCGGCGCCGTAGCGCTCGAAGTAGTCCTCGGGGGCGACGAGGTTGCCCTTGGACTTGGACATCTTGGCCC
>CAYTJS010000235.1:0-6237 GCA_964438115.1 uncultured Iamiaceae bacterium | reverse complement strand
CCGTAGCCGTAGGCGTGGCTCTTGTTGAAGGCGTAGTCGGCGAAGGGCTCGATGATGTCGAAGAGCGACTCGCCCAGGTCGCGGCCGTACCCGGTGGCCTCGCAGCCGTCGACGAACTTGGCCCGCTCGGCCCGGATCATCTCGCGGATCTTCTTGCCGCAGGCCTTGCGCAGGTTGTCGGCCTCGGCCAGCGAGTAGCCCGCCACCTTCTGGGCGACCCGCATGACCGACTCCTGGTAGATCATCAGGCCGTAGGTGTCGCCGAGGGTCTCCTCGAGGTCGGGGTGGGGGTACTCCACCGGTTGCCGGCCGTTCTTGCGGTCGGCGTAGTCGTTGTGCATGTTCGCCCCCATGGGCCCGGGGCGGTACAGGGCCACCAGGGCGGCGATGTCGTCGAAGCTGGTGGGGGCCAGCGAGCGCATGAGGGTCCGCATGGGACCGCCCTCCAGCTGGAACACCCCGATGGAGTCGCCCCGGCGAAGCAGGGCCAGGGTGGCCTCGTCGTCGAGGGGCAGGTGGTCGATGTCGACCGGCTCGCCCCGCACCTCCTCGATGAGGGCCAGGGTGTCAGTGATGACGTCGAGGTTGCGCAGCCCCAGGAAGTCCATCTTGAGCAGGCCCAGCGACTCGATCCCGTTCATCTCGTACTGGGTGACGATCGGGGCGTCCTCGGGGTCCTGGCCCGACTCCGGCTTGCGCTGCACCGGCGCGTACTCGGTGACCGGCTGGTCGGTGATGACCACGGCGGCGGCGTGGATCGAGTCCTGACGGCGCAGGTTCTCGAGGCCCTTGGCCACGTCGATGACCTCGCGGGCCTCGGCGTCGGTCTCGTACATGGTCCGCAGCTCGGCGGCCATCTTGTAGCCGTCCTCGAACTTCTCGGTCTTCTCGAGGCAGGCGTGCAGCGGGGTGTCCCGCCCCATGATCAGCGGGGGCATGGCCTTGGCGATCTTGTCACCCACGGCGTAGGGCTGGCCCAGCACCCGGGCGGCGTCGCGTACGGCGGCCCGGGCCTTGATGGTCGAGAAGGTGACGATCTGGGCGACGTGGTCCCGGCCGTAGCGCTCGGCCGCGTAGCGGATCATCTCGTCCCGGTAGCGGGAGTCGAAGTCCATGTCGATGTCGGGCATGGAGATCCGCGACGGGTTGAGGAAGCGCTCGAAGAGGAGGTCGTAGCGGATGGGGTCGAGGTCGGTGATGCGCAGGCAGTAGGCGACGCAGCAGCCCGCCGCGCTCCCCCGCCCCGGGCCGACCCGGATGCCGTGGTCCCGGGCGTGCTTGATGAGGTCCCAGACGATCAGGAAGTAGGACGAGAACCCCATGTCGGCGATGACCTGGAGCTCGAAGGCGATGCGCTCGACGACCTCCTCGGGCAGATGCTGGCCCCAGCGCTCGCGGGCCCCCTCCAGGGTCAGGTGCTGGAGGTACTCCCGGTCGTCGGTGAAGCCCTCGGGCAGGGGGAACCGGGGCAGCAGGGGCTTGCCGAACTCGATCTCGACGTCGCAGCGCTCGGCGATGAGCAGGGTGTTGTCGCAGGCGCCCGGGTAGTCGCCCTCCGGGAACAGGTGGCGCATCTCCGCCGCCGACTTGATGTAGTGCTCCTCGCCCTCGAACTTGAAGCGGGTCGGGTCGCTCATCATCGAGTTGGTCTGGACGCAGAGCAGGGCGTCGTGGGCCCGGGCGTCCTCGCGCTTCACGTAGTGCGAGTCGTTGGTGGCGACCAGCGGGGCCCCCAGCTTCCGGCTGATCTCGAGCAGACCGGGCATGGTCTGGCGCTGCTTGTCGATGCCCTGGTCCTGGATCTCGACGAAGAGGTTCTCCTTGCCGAAGATGTCCTGCAGCCGCCCCGCCCGGGCCAGGGCCTCGTCGGGGTCGCCGTGCAGCAGGGCCTGGAGCACGTGGCCACCCAGGCAGCCGGTGGTGGCGATGAGGCCCTCGCTGTGGCGGTCGAGCAGCTCCCAGTCGACCCGGGGCTTGTAGAAGTACCCCTCGAGGAAGGCCCGGCTGGCCAGCTGGATCATGTTGCGGTAGCCGGTGCGGTCCCGGGCCAGCAGGGTCAGGTGGTAGTAGAGCTTCTGGCCGCCCTCGGTGTCGCCCCCGGAGTCGTCCACCCGTCCCCGCCGGGCCGGGCGCTCGGACCGGTGCTCGTGGGCCATGTAGGCCTCGGTGCCGATGATCGGGTTGATCCCGGCGTCACGGCAGGCCCGGTAGAAGTCGAGGACCCCGTACATGTTGCCGTGGTCGGTGATGGCCAGGGCGGGCTGGCCGTCAGCCTGGGCGGCGGCGACGGCGTCGGGCACCCGCGCCGCCCCGTCGAGCATCGAGAACTCGGTGTGGTTGTGGAGGTGGACGAAGGACATCTCGTGGTGGTTCCCCAGCGGGTCCACAGGCCGGATCCCCAGCCTGTGGACGGAATCACACCGGTGTGATTCCGTCGCCGCCGACCGTACCGCCTCCGCCGGGGTCGCGCCAGCGGCCCCCTTTCGGGTCCTCCGGTCAGAGGTAGGTGCCCCCCGAGGGGGCCTCACCACCGTCGGGCACGGCACCCGGCGGGAGCCGGCGACGCATGTCCTCGAGCTGGTTGCGGGCCGCCATCTGCTGGGCGAAGAGCGTGGCCTGGATGCCGTGGAACAGGCCCTCCAGCCACCCCACGAGCTGGGCCTGGGCGATGCGCAGCTCGGCGTCGGTGGGCGCCTGGCCCTCCTCGAAGGGTAGGGCCAGGCGGTCCAGCTCCTCGCGCAGGTCGGGCGAAAGGGCCCCACCGATCTCGGCGATGGAGGTCTCGTAGATCTCCCGCAGGCGCTCCCGGCTGGGCTCGTCGAGGGGGGTCTGGCGCACCTCGTCGAGGAGCTGGCGGATCATGGTGCCGACCCGCATGACCTTGGCCGGCTCGGCCACCGCGTTGTGGGCGGGGTCCTCGCCGGTGGACGGGGCCTCGACCAGCTCGGGCTCCAGGTGCTCGGGGGTGGGATCGGTCATGGCGGCCTCGCTCGGGGGTTGGGGTCGGGGTCAGGCGCGGGTGGCCAGCACCGGCACCAGCATCTCGGCCGAGGTCAGCGAGCCGTGGCGCCCGATCAGGTGGTACGGACCGGAGTCGTCGGGGTCTTCGAAGGCCACGTCGTCGCGGGCGACCAGGGCGACGTCGCCCAGGCGCCCGGCCGCCTCGGGGGTGAGGGGACCCAGCCAGGCCTCCTTCTCGACCTGCTGGCGGGACACCACCCAGGCCACGTCGCCGTGGGCGGCGGTGGCGGCCTCGAGTAGGGCGTCGGCCTGGCCCGAGCGGGCGTGCAGCCACCGGAAGCGGGCCTCGCCCGACTGGAGCCGGGCCAGACGAAGGACCTCGGGGGCGGGGGTGATCAGCCGGTCCCCCACGTCGACCTGACCGTGGTCGGAGGTCACGACCAGGGCGGCACCCGGGGGCAGGGCCTCGGCCAGGTCGGCCACCAGGCGGTCGGCCGAGGCCAGCTCGGCGTCGTAGTACTCGTCCAGCCCGTACTCGTGGGCGACCTTGTCGATGCCCTCGTAGTAGGCGTACACGAAGGGCTCGCCCGCGCCCAGCAGCCGCCGCACCTCGGTGACGAGCGTGGAGGTCACCCGGTAGGGCGTGAGGCGGGTGCCGGCCAGGTGGGCCAGGGTGAAGCCGGTGTGGGCGAACTCGGCCCGGGTGACCACCGGGGGACGCTCGCCGCCGAAGGGCTCGTGGGACTGGATCGAGGCCGGCGGGATGCGCTCCCGGGCGTCGCCGCCGGGCGTGGTCCACCGCAGGACGTTCAGGATCTCGTCGTCCACCGCGACGCGGTACCCGATGACCCCGTGCTGGCCCGGGGCCAGGCCCGTGGCGATGGAGGTGAGGGCGGCGGCGGTGGTGCTGGGGGCCACGGTGCAGATCGGCCCGCCGTCCATGGCGGCCAGCGTCGGGGCGACGTCCCGCCGGGCCTCGAGCTGCTCCCAGCCCAGGCCGTCGAGCACGAGGAGCACGATCTGGTGGCAGGACGCGACCGGGTCGGGCAGCCAGTCGGGCGCCGATCGCTCGCCCAGCAGGGCGGGCACCAGGTTGTTGATGGCGGCGCCCTCGTAGTCGGGCACCACGGGGTCTCGACCCACCGGCATCCTCTCCGTCGGGGGCAAGCTAGCGACCTGCGGTCACCGGTACCACCACGAGTCGGTCCGGCGCCGGACGGGGCCGACGCGGACCGCCCCCTACGATGGCGGCCGATGGCGGCCCGACCCCTTCCCCGTGGCGCCCGGACGGCGGTGCCGGCGTGAAGGTCTCGACCCGTGGCGACTACGCCAGCCGGGCCCTGCTCAGCCTGACCCTCCACCAGGAGGAGTCCGGCCCCACCTCGGTCCGCGACATCGCCGAGCGCACCGCGCTCCCCCAGCCCTACCTCGAGCAGATCCTCCTGGCCCTCAAGGGCGCGGGCCTGGTGCGCTCGAAGCGGGGGGTGGGCGGCGGCTACGTGTTGGCCCGGCCCCCCGAGGAGATCACCCTGGCCGCCATCGTGAGCGCCGTCGACGGCCCCATCGCCGCGGGGGACTTCGGCCAGCCCCACCAGGACGGGGCCTGTGACCACGAGGGCCAGTGCGTCCTGCTGGCCGTCTGGCAGGACGTGGGCGCCATCCTGCGCCAGCACCTCGACTCGCTCACCCTGGCCGACATCGCCGCCATGGCCCGGGGCGAGCGCGCCTGGCCCGGGGACTAACCCGACGAGCGGAGGCGGTCGAGCAGGTCCTCGAGATCGGGCGGCAGCGGGGACTCGAACTCCAGGTGCTCCCCGGTGACGGGGTGGTCCAGCTCGAGGCGGCGGGCGTGGAGGAAGGGACGGGTCAGCCCCAGGTCCGTGTGGTCGCCGTAGGCGGGGTCACCGGCCACGGGGTGGCCGATGGCGGCCAGGTGGACCCGGATCTGATGGGTGCGACCCGTCCCCAGCCGGCACCGCAGCAGGGTGAGCGGCTCGGGCCGGTCGTAGCGCTCGAGCACCTCGTAGTCGGTGGCCGACGGGCGACCGTCGGGCACCACGGCCTGCAGCGTGGGCCGCTGGGGCGAGCGGCCGATGGGGGCCTCGATGCGGCCGGTGGCCTCGGCGATGGTGCCCCCGACCAGGGCCAGGTACTCCCGCTCGACGGCGTGGGCGGCGATGCGGGCCCGCAGGACGGTGTCGGCCTCGTCGGTGCGGGCCACCAGGAGCAGGCCCGAGGTGCCCTTGTCCAGGCGGTGGACGATCCCGGGCCGTCGGGGATCGGGGCCGACGTCGGCCTGGGCCGGGTCGAGGGCGAGCAGGCCGTGGACCAGGGTCGTCGCCTCGCCGCCCGCCCCCGGGTGCACGACCAGGTCGGCGGGTTTGTCGACGACGTACAGGTGCTCGTCCTCGAACACCAGGGGCACCGGCACCGAGGCGTCGGCGACCGGCCCCGTGACCTCCGCGGGGACGTGGTCGACCTCCACGTCGGCGGCGGCCGGGACCCGACGGGACACCCGGCGGGTCACCTCGCCGTCCACCCGGACCTTGCCGTCGGTCACCAGGTCGTGGGCCACCGCCCGGCTGACCCCGAGTTGCTCGGCCACCCGCCGGTCGAGCCGCTCCTCAGGCGTCGTCACCGGCCGCCCCCGACGTGCGCGCCGTGGCCACCAGGAGGAGCACCGCCCCCACCACCACCCCGATGTCGGCGACGTTGAAGATCGGGTACCACTGCAGGTCCACGAAGTCGACCACGGCCCCGCCCAGGAAGCCGTCGCCCCGACGGAAGGCCCGGTCGGTCAGGTTGCCCAGCGCCCCACCCAGGATCATGCCCACGGCCACCGCCCCGAGGCGGCTCGGCACCGAGCGGGCCGACCACAGCACCCCCACGACCACCACGGCGGCCAGGATCCCGATGATCGGACCGAGCCCCTGCCCCTTGCTGAAGGCCGCCCCCGTGTTGAAGGTCAGGTTGAACCGGAGGGTCCACACGACGTCGACGGGGCCGTCGGCCAGCGCCTGCAGGGCCCAGTGCTTGGTGAGCTGGTCGAGGACGAGGACCAGGGCGGCCACGCCCAACACCAGCGGCAGCCGGTGACCGGCCGTCGGGGACGGGTCCGCCGCCTCGGCCCCGTCGGGGGCCGGCGCCGGCTCGGGATCGGTCAGCGCCGTCGGCCGAAGCGGGAACGGTTCCGACCCGACCCGCCCTCGTCACCGGAGAGCTCGGCCAGCCACGGGTTGTCGTCCTCGCTGACCTGGTCCAGGTCCGGCACCGCCG
>CAYTJS010000234.1:0-6259 GCA_964438115.1 uncultured Iamiaceae bacterium | reverse complement strand
CGCCTGCCGGCGCCGGCGGGAGATGCCGCCACCCGACCACTCTACCTAGAGCCTGCTAGGTACGTGGTCAGGTGGGTCCGCTGCCGCGGACCCACCCACTGGGGTGAGGGCTACGCTCGGCCCCGATGGTCTTCCGGAGGTGTCGGGTGCGCAAGCTGGCGTCGCTGCTGCTGGTGTTCGGGCTGGTCGTGGGGGTGGCGGCGTGCTCGTCGGACGACTCCAGCACCTCCGACGACGAGCGCAGCTCCCGCGACGACAACGACGACAACAGCGGCGAGACCATCTCGGGTGGGGGCTTCGACTTCGGCCTCGGCGGCTCCGGCGGCGGTGACGAGCTGTCCAACCGTGAGGTCCTCGAGATCATCCAGGACTACTGGGACGAGCGGGCGGGCGACGTCTTCGGCGTCGAGTACGAGCGTCTCCCTGACGACCGCATCGCCGGACTGCCCGGGGACCCGGCGCCAACCTGCGGCGGCATCGCCATCACCCCCGAGGACGTCGAGCAGAACGCCTTCGCCGCCCCCTGCCCCGAGGGCCTGACCGTGGCCTGGGACCCCAACCTCGTCGACGGGACCCTGACCGACCTCTTCGGTCGGGCCGGACCGGCGGTGGTGTTCGCCCACGAGTGGGGCCACATCATGCAGTTCCAGTCGGGGATCCTCGACATCTCGGGCCAGGGCTTCGGCGACCCGCCGTCGGTCATCACCGAGAACCAGGCCGACTGCTTCTCGGGCGCCTGGGTGGCCCAGCAGGTGGACGACGGCGTCGGCCCCTTCTCCGATGCCGGGTCCCTCGACGACGCCATCGGCGCCATGATCTACGTCCGCGACCAGCCCGGCAGCGACCCGCTGGGCGAGCTGGCCCACGGGTCGGGCTTCGACCGGGTCCGGGCCTTCCAGGACGGCTACAACCGCGGTCCCGAGTTCTGCGCCACCTACATCGAGGATCCGCCGTTCATCGATCAGCTGCCCTTCACCGGCCAGGACGCGGCCAACCAGGGCAACCTGGCCTTCGACGAGGTCGTCCCGCTGGTGATCCAGGACCTCGACGACTTCTTCGGCGCCAACGTCGACGGCTTCGACAGCCCGGGTGACCCCTTCGACGTGGTCCCCCAGGACGAACTGGCCCAGCTCCACGCCGAGATCGGCGACGGGGCCGTGGCCACGGTGATGGCCATGCTGTGGGCCGAGCAGGCCCAGGAGGCGGCGGGCGAGGACCTCGACGGCGAGGGCCCGCTGCTGCAGCGGTCCTGCCTGGTCGGTGCCTGGCTCGGCGACATCCTGCGGGACCAGCGTGACGGCACGACCGAGCGGGAGAGCGGCGTGAGCCTCTCGCCCGGCGACCTCGACGAGACCATCATCACCTTCCTGCAGCTCACCAGCGAGGCCATGAGCGAGGGCGGCACCGGCTTCGAGGCCATCGGCGACATGCGCACCGGCGTGTTCGGCGGCATCGAGGACTGCCGCCTGGGCGAGTAGCCCAGGGTTCACCCACCGGCCACCCGCACCCCGCCCGTCCGCGGGCCATGATGGGGCCGATGGACCGGAGGGGGTTCCTCAAGGGCTCGTTGGTCGCGGGCGGTGGCCTCTGGCTGGCCGGGCACCTCGGCGGCCTCACGCCGGCCGCGGCCGCCGCCACCCCACCGCGCTCGGCGGCCACCGGCCTGCCGTATGTCCCCAACCCGCTGTTCCCGGACGGCATCGCCTCGGGCGACCCCCGTCCGGACGGGGCCGTGCTGTGGACGAGGGTGGATCCCGCCCTCGACGCCGGCGCCGGCGTGCCGGTGGCCTTCGAGGTGGCCACCGCCCCGGATCTGGCCCCGGGGTCGGTGGTGGCCAGCGGCGCCCTCACCGCGCTGGCGGCCGACGACCACACCGTGCGGGTCGACCTGACCGGCCTGGTCCCCGACACGATCCACTGGTACCGCTTCTCGACCGGCGGCAGCGACAGCCCGATCGGCCGGACCCGCACCACCCCGGTGCCGGGCGCGGCCACCGGCCCGGTCCGCTTCGGCTTCTTCTCCTGCCAACGTTGGACCCACGGGTACTACACGGCCCACCACGACCTGGCCGAGGCCGCCCTGGACCCGGCCACGGACCTGGCGTTCGTCCTGGCCCTCGGGGACTACGTGTACGAGTCGGGCACCGCCGACGGCTTCGAGGTCCGTCCCGACCCGGTGGGTGACGTCACCGACCTGGCCGGGTTCCGGGCCAAGTACCACCTGTACCGCTCCGACCTGAACCTGCAGGCCGTGCACGCCAACCACTGCGTCCTGGCGATCTTCGACAACCACGACGGGATGGGCGACCCGGCCGACGCCCAGGGCCCGGCCGCCGTCGCCGCCTTCTTCGAGCAGCTCCCGGTGCGTCGGGCGGCCCCGGGCTCGACCCGCCAGCACCGGCGGCTCACCTGGGGCGATCGCCTCGACCTGTTCCTCCTCGACGAGCGTCAGTACCGCGACCCGGCGCCGGCCGAGGACCCCAACGGCCTGCTCGGCACCCACACCGACTTCGCGCCGTCGGTCTTCGCGCCCGGGCGCACGATGCTGGGGTCGGCCCAGCGGTCCTGGCTGCTCGACGGCCTGACCACCTCCGCCGCGCAATGGAAGGTGATCGGCAGCCAGCAGCAGTTCTGGCCCTGGCGCACCGAGGCGGGCCCCGACGAGCCGACGCCGGCCCGCCCCCACCCCGGCCGCTACCTCAACCTCGGCCAGTGGGACGGGTACATGTGGGAGCGGGACCAGATCCTCGGCGCCGTCGAGTCCGCGGGGGTGCGCGATGTCGTGCTGGTGTCGGGCGACAACCACCTGTTCTCCGCCGCCGAGCTGTCCGCCGACTTCGACGACTGTGACCGCGAGCCGGTGCTGGTCGAGTTCAACGGGGCGTCGATCAGCTCCAGCAACGCCGACGAGCGGGGCCTGCCCGAGACGCCGATCACCCGACCGCTGCTCTCGAACGTGAACCCGTTCCTGCGCTACTTCGACGGCGAGCGCCACGGCTGGTCGAGCATGGCCGTCGACGGCAGTGGGGCCGACGTCGCCTACCGGTCGCCGCGGACCAAGGACCAGCCGACGTCGACCAGCGAGACGCTGGTGGCCTTCCGGGTCGAGGCCGGCACCTCCCGCATCGACCACGTGAGCGGGGCCGGGTTCAGCGCCGACCAGGGCTGCGACCCGGCGGCCGGCCCGGTGGCCGGCGACCCGACCTTCACGGGCTGAGCGGCCGCCGGGCGTCCGGGCTCAGCCCCCTTCGGCGCGGGCCTTGAGGCCGGTGGCGAACTGGTCGAAGCTGGGCTGCAGGTCGGGCATCGACTTCCACACCAGGCCGAGCATCGGCCCGCTGAACTCCTCCCGGACGGTGAACCGGGTGCCGGCACCCTCGGGGGCGAGGGTGAAGGTGCGCTCCCCCTTGAACAGCCCGAGCGGCATCCCCCCGGTCCACACCATCGTCCGGGGCGCGTCGAGGGTCGTGACCTTCACGGGGAAGGCCCGCTTCGGGCTCACCGCCGTCCACAGCTTGAGCTTGGCCCCCGGGGCGATGGCGCCCTCGACCCGGGTGATGCCCGAGTCCCAGGCGGTGAGGCCCTCGGCATCGATCAGGACGGCCCAGACGGCCTCCGGTGGCGCGTCGATCACGGCCTCGGCGTCGTAGGACTTCACGGTTCCCCTCCTCGGTCACCGACCATCGGTAACACCCGAGTTACCGTAACGCTCCGGCTACGCTCGGGCAACGATGTCCCACCCGGCGACCGACCCCTTCGACGCCCTCGGCGACCCCCAGCGCCGGGCCATCCTCACCCTGCTCGGCCAGCGGGAGCGCAGCGTGCAGGAGTTGGCCGACGAGCTGCCGATCAGCCGGCCCGCGGTGTCGCGCCACCTGCGCCTGCTGAAGGAGGCGGGCCTGGTCGAGGACCGACCCGAGGGCACCCGCCGGCTCTACTCGGTGCACACCGACGGGGTGGCGGCGGTGCAGGCCTATCTCGCCCAGGTCTGGGGCGAGGCGGCCGGCCGCTTCCGGCTCCTGGTCGACAACCGCGGGGAGCGACGGTGATCGAGCGGGGCGACCCGCTGGGGCCGGTGGAGGTCGAGGTCCGGGTCGCGACCGCGCCCGACCGTGCCTTCACGCTCTGGACCGACGCCGTCGACACCTGGTGGCCCCCGTCGCACTCCGTGTCGGGCGAGGACGACCTGCAGGTCGTGTTCGAGACCGGGGTCGGTGGCCGGATCTTCGAGCGCACGTCCGCCGGGGTCGAGCACGACTGGGGGCAGGTGGTGGCCTGGGACCCGCCCCGGCGCGTCGCCTATCAGTGGCACCTGCGCTTCCCCGCCGAGGAGGCCACCGACGTCGAGGTCACCTTCACCCCCGACGGTGACGACACGCTCGTGCGCATCGTGCAGAGGGGCTGGGAGCGGCTGGGTCCGAAGGGCCCGCCACGACGGGAGCGCAACGTCGCCGGCTGGGCCGGGGTCACGCCCCGGTTCGTGGCCGCCGCCGACGGCCCCTGACCGCCTAGAGCTCGCCGCTGCGGGCGAAGCGGCTCACGGGCACGGGCCCGCTGTCGTCGCGGCCCACGATGACGTAGCCCGCCCGCAGGTACAGGTGGGTGGCCGGGGTGTTGCCGGTGGAGGTCATGACCTCGATGCGGCGGGCGCTGGCCTCGCGGGTGTGCAGCTCGTCGAGCAGGGCCCGGCCCACGCCCTTGCGGAAGTGGTCGGGGTGCACCGCCAGCCGGTCGACGTCGACCAGCTCACCCCGGCGCGTGTAGCCGAGGATCCCGATCAGCTCGTCACCCTCGAGGGCACCGAGGACGATCAGGTCGAGGGCCTGGATGGCGGCGGCGTCCTGGTGGAGGCCGGGCATGCCGTCGTAGCCGGTCAGTTGGGCCTCGACCTGGTAGCCGGCCCGGCTCACCGCCGCGATCTGCTCGGCCACCGTCTGGGTCCGGTGGTCGAGCGCAGTGACCGTGATCACCTTGCTGTACGCCCTTGTTCGTTGGTTGTGTCCTGCCCGACGGCCACGAGGTGCCCGCCGACCGCACCCAGCTGGCACCGGGCGGGTCGGCGCCAGGGGCACGAGCGGTGGCCGTCGAACCTGCTCGTTGGTGGCGCCGGACCGTGGAGGCCCGGCATCAGGAAGGCAGGGCCGAGACTACGCCCTCGTCCCTGCCACAGGACGGGCGCGTCACGACATTGGAACACGCTGTCGCCGATCTTTCCGGCGGCCCGGGGGCTGACAGCAGTGCATGCATTGCTGTCATTGCTAGCGTCAGGTGCATGGCCACGCTGACCATCCGCAACATCGAGCCCGAGCTGAAGGCGAGCCTCCGGCAGCGGGCGGCCACCAACGGCCGTTCCATGGAGGAGGAGGTCCGCCAGCTCCTGCGGGCGGCGCTCCTCTCGGCCACCCCCGCCCGCCTCGGCACCCGGATCAACCGCCGGTTCGCCGACCTCGACGCCGCCGACCTCGACCTGCCCCCACGCGACGAGGCGCCGAGGGTGGGGGACCTCGGGTCGTGATCGTGCTGGACACGAACGTCCTGTCCGAGCTGATGCGGCCGGCCCCCGCCTTGGTGGTCCTCGACTGGGTCGACGCCCACGCCGGTGGTGAGCTGGCGGTGACGGCGATCACCGCCGCCGAGCTCCTCCTCGGGGTGGAGCGCCTCCCCGCGGGTCGGCGCCGCCAGGCGATCGCCGTGGCGGTGCACGACCTGCTCGACCACGACTTCGCCGGCCGGGTGCTCGCCTTCGACCGGTCGGCGGCGGAGGAGTACGCCGAGGTGGCCGCCCTCCGGGCTGACCGGGGCCGTCCGATCTCGATGGCCGACGCCCAGATCGCCGCCGTGTGCCGGGTCCACGGCGCGTTCCTGGCGACGAGGAACGGCCGGGACTTCGAGCACACCGGCGTCGAGGTCCTCGACCCCTGGGCGGCCTGAGCGCCGCCCGGGTGATCAGCCGGCGAGGAAGGCGAGCAGGGGGCCGTCCAGCTCGAGGGCGTTGCGGTTGAGGTACACGACGAGGGTGGCGTCGGTGGCCGGGTCGTGCAGCACCCGGGTGGAGGCGCCGGGGATGTCGCCGTTGAGGGCGAGACGGGGGAAGGTGGCCCCCGCCGGACAGCCCTCGAAGACGCACGCGCCGTCCTCGGTGACGCCGGCCACGCCGAGGCCGTAGCCGCCGGGCCCGATGTCGGCCATCGCGGAGACGTCGAACCGGCCGACCTCTTGACGGACGAGGGCGGCGTCGACCCAGGCCGCCAGGTCGTCG
>CAYTJS010000233.1:0-6285 GCA_964438115.1 uncultured Iamiaceae bacterium | reverse complement strand
AGCGCCGCCTCTCCTACGCCGACCTGCGTCGGGAGGTGGCGGGCCTGCAGGCCGGTCTGGCCGGGCTGGGACTCGAGGTCGGTGACCGCGTGGCCGTGGTGGCCCGCAACAACGCCGCCTTCGTGCTCGGCTACCTGGCCGCGGTCCGGGGTGGGTTCGTGGCCGTGCCCCTCAACCCGGTCAGCCCGCTGCCCGAGCTGACCCGCGAGCTGGCCGCCGTCGGGGCCCGCGCCGTGGTGTGCGGGCCCGCCGGGGCCGCAGCCGTGCGCCAACTGGACCGTGCCGAGGTGCCGGTGCTCGAGCACGTGGTCGTGGCCGACGACCCGGTGCCGCTCGGGGCCCACCGCCTGGCCGACCTGGCCGCCACCGAGCCGGTGCCGGCCGTCGACCGCGACGCCGGCGACCTGGCCGTGCTCATGTTCACCAGCGGGACGGCGGGCTCGCCGCGGGCGGCCATGCTCACCCACGGCAACCTGCTGGCCAACCTCGACCAGGTCAACCGGTCCGAGGTGCGCCGCCGGGGCCCCGGCGACGTGGCCCTGGCCATCCTCCCGCTCTTCCACATCTTCGGGCTCAACGTCGTCCTCGGCGGCAGTCTCCAGGCCGGGGCCACCGTCGTCCTGGTGGACCAGTACGACGCCGCCGCGGCCCTGGCCGCGGTGGCCGAGCACCAGGTGACCGACCTCACGGGGCCGCCCACGATGTGGGCCGACCTGGCCCGGGCCGAGGCCGCCAGCCCCGACGCCATGGCCACCGTGGTCCGGGCCGCCTCCGGCGCCGCCGCCCTGGGCGAGGACGTCTTCGCCCTGGTGGGCGAGCGCCTGGGCATCCGCCTGGCCGAGGGCTACGGCCTGACCGAGACCTCCCCGGTGGTGGCGACCGGCCTCGGCCTCGACGCCCCCCACGGCTCGGTGGGCCGGGTCATCCCCGGCGTCGAGGTCCGCATCGTCGACGCCGACGGCGACGACACCTACATCGGCGACCCGGGCGAGATCCTGGTGCGGGGCGACAACGTGTTCGTGGGGTACTGGAACGACCCCGAGGCCACCCGGGCCGTCCTCGACGAGGACGGCTGGCTGCACACCGGCGACATCGGCTTCGCCGACGAGGCCGGCCACGTCTACCTGTCGGACCGGGCCAAAGACCTCATCATCGTCTCCGGCTTCAACGTCTACCCGGCCGAGGTCGAGGAGGTGCTGGCCCAGCACCCCGCCGTGGCCGAGGCCGCCGTGGTCGGCGTCCCCAGCGAGCGCACCGGCGAGGCGGTGAAGGCGTTCGTGGTCGTGGCCGACGGCGCCTCGCCCACGGTGGACGAGCTGAAGGACCACCTGTGCGCCCACCTGGCCCGGTACAAGTGCCCGGCCGAGATCGAGTTCGTGACCGAGGTGCCCCACGGACCCTCCGGCAAGGTCCTGCGGCGCACCCTGCGGGGCTGAGTCGCCGCCCGACGGGCGGGTGTCGGGGACGGGCCGGGACTTTGTGAACATGTGCACGAGCGGGGTACGGTCGCTGGACGTGTCCGACGCCAAGAGGATCCCCGAGGCGACCGTCGCCCGGCTTCCCCTCTACCTCCGGGCGTTGCTCACCCTGGCCGACGAGCGCGAGGCCACGATCTCCTCGGAGCGCCTGGCCGACCTGGCCGGGGTCAACGCCGCCAAGGTGCGCAAGGACCTCTCCTACCTCGGCTCCTACGGCACCCGCGGGGTCGGCTACGACGTCGAGTTCCTGCTCCGTGAGGTCAGCCGCGCCCTCGGCCTGACCCACGACTGGCCCGTCGTCATCGCCGGCGCCGGCAACCTCGGGCGCGCCCTGGCCAACTACGGCGGGTTCACGCCCCGCGGGTTCCCTGTGGTGGCCCTGGTCGACACCGACGAGCGCAAGGTCGGCAGCTCGGTGGGCGACACCCCCGTGCGTCACCTCGACGACCTCGAGGCCATCGTGGCCGAGCACGGTGTCGCCATCGGCGTCCTGGCGACCCCGGCGGCGGTGGCCCAGGACGTGACCGACCGGATGGTCGCCGCCGGGATCACCTCGGTGCTGAACTTCGCCCCCGAGGTGGTCACCGTGCCCGAGGGGGTCTCGATCCGCAAGGTCGACCTCGCCTCCGAGCTGCTGATCCTCAGCTTCTACCAGCAGCGCCGGGACGGCGATCCCGACGTCGCCGACCTGACCGGCTGAGCTCGTGCCGGTCCCCAGCCCCGCCTACCCGGTCAACCTGCTGGTCGAGGGCCGGCCCGTGCTGGTGGTGGGGGGTGGGGCCGTCGGCCTCGAGAAGGTGCAGGGCCTGCTCGACGCCCGGGCCGCGGTGACCGTCGTGGCCCCCGAGGTCGTCCCCGAGCTGGTGGCCCTGGCCGAGGCGGGGACGATCCGCCTCGAGCGGCGCCGCTACCACCCCGACGACCTGGCCGGTGTCCGCCTGGTGATCGTGGCCACCGACGACCCGGTGACCAACGCCGCCGTGGCCGCCGACGGCGACGCCGTCGGCCTCGGGGTGAACGCCGCCGATGACGTCGACAACTGCACCTTCACGCTGCCCGCCCGCGTGCGGCGCGGCGACCTGTTGCTCACCGTCTCGACGGCGGGGCGCAGCCCGGGCCTGGCCTCGTGGCTGCGGCGCCGGTGGGAGGAGGAGTACGGCCCGGAGTGGTCCACGGTGCTCGACCTGCTGGGCGAGGCGCGGGAGGAGTTGCGGGCCTCGGGACGTTCGGCCCAGGTCGGGGTTTGGCACGCGGCCCTAGACTCGGGGATGCTGGACCTGGTCCGTGAGGGCCGTATCGCGGAAGCCAAGGAGCGCCTGCAGGCGTGTCTGTCGTCGTCATCGGATTGAACCACCGCACCGTCCCGCTCGACCTGCTCGAGCGCATGACGGTGACGTCGTCGGGGCTGCCCAAGGCCCTGGCCGACCTGGTGGGCCGCGACCACGTCTCGGAGGCCGTGGTGCTCTCCACCTGCAACCGCACCGAGGTGTACGCCTCGGTCGAGCGGTTCCACGGGGCCTACGCCGACGTCCGCGAGTTCCTCTCCGGCCTCGCCCACCTGCCGCCCGAGGCCTTCGGCGACCACCTCTACGCCCATTACGACGAGGCCGCCGCCGACCACCTCTTCACCGTGGCCGCCGGCCTCGACTCCGCCGTCCTCGGCGAGAGCGAGATCCTGGGCCAGGTGCGCACCGCCTGGGAGCGGGCCCTCGAGGAGGAGGCCACCGGCCCCTCGCTCAACATGCTCTTCCGCCACGCCCTCGAGGCCGGCAAGCGGGCCCGCACCGAGACGGCCATCGGCCAGAAGGTGACCTCGGTGTCCACCGCGGCGGTGGCCATGGCCCAGGAGCGCCTCGGCTCCCTCGAGGGCCGGGCCGTGCTCGTGGTCGGTGCCGGCGAGATGGGCGAGGGCATGGTCCGGGCCCTGATCGACGCCGGCGCCCGCTCCGTGCGCATCGCCAACCGCACCTGGCAGCGGGCCGTCGACCTGGCCGAGGCGGTGGGGGCCACCCCGATCCACCTCGACGACGTCGGCCCCGCCCTCACCGAGGTCGACCTCCTGCTCACCTCCACCGGGGCCACCTCGATCATCCTCGAGCACGCCGACATCGCCCCGATCGTCGAGCAGCGGGCCGGTCGCCCCCTGCTCATCGTCGACATCGCGGTGCCCCGCGACGTCGACGCCGGCGCCGGCGACCTGCCCGGCGTGACCCTGCTCGACATGGACGACCTGCGGGCCCACGCCGAGTCGGGGCTGGCCGACCGCCGCCGCGAGGTCGGCGCCGTCCGGGCCATCGTCGACGACGAGGTGGCCCGCTACCTCGAGCGCTCGTCGGCCCGCGAGGTCGCCCCCCTGATCACCGCCCTGCACCAGCGGGCCGAGGAGCTGCGCGAGGCCGAGCTGGCCCGCCAGCAGCGGCACCTGGCCGACCTGACCGACGAGCAGCGGGCCGCCGTCGAGGCCGCCACCCGGGCCGCGCTCGCCAAGGTGCTCCACACCCCGACCGTCGCCCTGAAGGCGGCGGCCGGGACGCCCAAGGGCGAGCGCCTGGCCGACGCGCTGCGCGAGCTGCACGACCTCTAGGCCCCGGTGCGGCTCCGCGCCGCCACGCGCGGCAGCCCGCTGGCCCGGTGGCAGGCGGACCACGTCGCCGGCCTCCTCGACGCCGTCCACGGTGACCTCGACCACGAGACGGTGGTCGTCACCACCCGGGGTGACCGCGAGCGGGACCGGCCCCTGTCCGAGCTGGGGGGCAAGGGCGTCTTCGTGAAGGAGGTGCAGGCCGCCCTCCTCGACGGCCGGGCCGACCTGGCCGTGCACTCGGCCAAGGACCTCCCGTCGACCACCCCCGACGGCCTGGTCGTCGCCGCCGTGCCCGAGCGGGCCGACCCCCGCGACGGCCTGGTCGGCGGCCGCCTCGACGACCTGGCCCCCGGCGCCCGCATCGCCACCGGCTCGGCCCGCCGTCGGGCCCAGCTCGCCGCCCACCGCCCGGACCTCACCTTCGTCGGCCTCCGGGGGAACATGGACACCCGCCTGGCGGCCGCCGCCGACCACGGTGCCGTCGTCGTCGCCTGTGCCGCCCTCCACCGGCTGGGGAAGGCCGACGCGCTGGCCGACGTCCTCGATCCGTCCGTGGTCCTGCCCCAGGCGGGCCAGGGCACGCTCGCCGTCGAGTGCCGGGCCGACGACGTCGCCACCCGCGAGCGCCTGGCGGCCGTCGATCACGAGCCCAGCCGGCGCCGGTTGGTGGCCGAGCGGGCCTTCCTCGCCGAGTTGGGCGGGGACTGCGACATCCCCGCCGGCGCCTACGCCGAGGTCGACGGTTCCGGGGTGCGGGTGACCGGCGTGATCGCCTCGCTCGACGGCCACGTGGTCCTGCGCCACGCCGTGGTCGACACCGATCCCGAGGCCGCGGGCCGGGCCCTGGCCCGCCACCTGCTCGACGACGCCGGTGGCGCGAGCCTGTTGGTCCCATGACCGTCTACCTGGTGGGGGCGGGGCCCGGGGACCCCGGCCTGCTCACCGTGCGGGGGTCCGAGGTGCTGGCCCGGGCCGACGTGGTCGTCTACGACCGCCTGTCGGTGGCCGCCCTGCTCGACCTGGCCCCGGCCGGGGCCGAACGCATCAGCGTGGCCAAGCAGGGCGGGCGCCCCTCGACCAGCCAGGACGACATCAACCGCCTGCTCGTCGAGCACGGCCGGGCCGGCCGCGAGGTCGTCCGCCTGAAGGGCGGGGACCCGTTCGTCTTCGCCCGGGGCGGCGAGGAGGCCCGGGCCCTGCTCGACGCCGGCATCCCCTTCGAGGTGGTGCCGGGGATCACGTCCGCCATCGCCGTGCCCGCCTACGCCGGCATCCCCGTCACCCTGCGTCACTCGTCCACCTCGTTCACGGTGGTCACCGGCCACGAGGACCCGTCGGTGGGGGAGGAGGGCTCGGTCGACTGGGACGCCGTGGCCCGGGTGGGCGGCACCATCGTCGTGCTCATGGGGGTGGGCCGGCTGCGGGCCATCACCGACCGCCTGATCGCCGCCGGCCGCCACCCCGACACGCCGGCGGCCGCCATCCGCTGGGGGACCCGGCCCGAGCAGGAGACCGTGCGGGCCACCCTGGCCACCCTCGCCGACCAGGAGCTGGCGGCCCCGGCCACCATCGTCATCGGCGCCGTGGCCGCCGAGGACCTGGCCTGGTTCACGACCCGGCCCCTGTTCGGCACCTCGGTCGTGGTGACCCGGCCCGAGGGCCAGGCCTCGACCCTGGCCGACGCCCTGCAGGCGGCGGGGGCGGCGCCGATCGTCCTGCCCGTGATCGAGATCACCGACCCCGCCGACGGTGGGTCGGCCCTGGGCGAGGCCCTGGGCGCCATCACCCGGTACGACTGGCTGGTCGTGACCTCGGCCAACGGCGCCCGCCGGGTGCTGGCCGGCCTGCGCGACGCCCGCGACCTCGGAGGCGTGCGGGTGGCCGCCATCGGCCCGGGCACGGCGGCGGCCCTGGCCGAGGGCAACGTCGTCGCCGACCTGGTGCCCGAGCGCTTCGTCGCCGAGGGCCTCCTCGAGGTGTTCCCCGACCCTCCGGCCGCCGGGGGCCGGGTGCTGCTGGCCCGGGCGGCGGTGGCCCGCGACACGCTGCCCGAGGGCCTGACCGCCCGGGGCTGGTCGGTCGATGTGGTCGAGGCCTACCGGACGGTGGCCGCCCGCCCCGACCCCGCCCTGCTCGAGGCGGTCGCTGCCGCCGACGTGGTCACGTTCACGTCGTCGTCGACGGTGACCCGCTTCCTCGAGGTGGCCGGTCCCGACCGGGTCC
>CAYTJS010000232.1:0-6307 GCA_964438115.1 uncultured Iamiaceae bacterium | reverse complement strand
GCCACCCCGGCGGCCGCCGACGCCGCCAAGCCCGGCGACTACACCTCCGAGGTCACCACCATCGAGCCCGACCCTGGGGGCTTCACCATCGAGACCGCCGGCGGGGACGCGTTCCTGCGCCTCACCGTGGACGAGGGCACCGAGGTGGTGGTCGAGGGCTACCAGGGCGAGCCCTACCTGCGCTTCAACGCCGACGGCACCGTCGAGCGCAACCGCAACTCGCCGGCGACCTACCTGAACGACGCCCGTTTCGGCGCCGGCGACCTCGTGCCCACCGACCTGCAGGGCGAGGACGTGGTCGACCTCGAGCCCGACTGGGAGGTGGTGGCCACCGACGGGTCCTACGCCTGGCACGACCACCGCACCCACCTGATGACCCCCGACCCGCCGGTCGCCCGGGGCGAGAGCTTCGACTGGCTGGGCACGGTCGTCCTCGACGTCGACGGCCGGCGGGTCGAGGTGAGCGGCCGCATCACCTACGAGGACGACGTCTCGCCGCTGCCCTGGTACCTGCTGGCCCTCGTCGTCGCCGTGGCCCTCGGGGTCCTGGGCGCGAAGGTCGACGAGCGCGTCACCGCCGCCCTGCTCGCCGCCGTCGCCCTCGCCGCCCTGATGGTGGCCTGGGTCGGCTACACCGGCCAGCCCGACGGCACCGGGGCGTCGATCATCCCGACCGTGGTCGCCGCCGTCGCCCTGGTCGCCGCCGCGGTCGCCCTGGCCGGGCGCCTGGTGGCCGCGGCCACCCTCACCTCGGCGGTGTTCCTCACCACCTGGGGGGTGTTCCGCCTCGCGGTCCTGGCCAACCCGGTGCTGCCCACCTCCGTGCCCTTCGGCCTCGAGCGCCTGGTCACGGCCCTGGCCCTGGGCGTCGGGGTGGGCGCAGCGGTGGTGGCCTTCCGGTCCGGGGTGCTGAGCGGGGCCCTGGCCCCGCTCGACCACGACCCCGACGGGTCGGCCCCGCCCGCCCCGGCGGGATGACCCTGCCCCTGCGCCTCCTGTCCTTCGCGGGTGGGGTGGCCATCGTCCTCTGGGTGGTCCGTTCGGCGGTGTGGACCGTGGTGGTCCCGCGGGGCGAGCAGGTGGCCCTGACCCGGCTGCTGTTCCTGGGGGTGCGCGCCCCGTTCGAGTGGGCGGCCCGCCGGGCCCGCACGGTCGGCCGTCGCGAGGCCATCCGGGCCCGGTACGGACCGACCACGCTCCTGCTCATGCCCCTCACGTGGGTGCTGCTCGTGATGGTCGGCTTCGTGCCCATCTTCTGGGCCCTGGGTGGTGACCCCTTCGGCGAGGACGTCGTCCTGTCGGGCTCGTCGGTCACCACCCTCGGCTTCTCCCGTCCCAACGAGGGCCCCGTGCTGGCGGCGGCGGTCATCGAAGCGGTCATCGGCCTGGGCCTCGTCGCCCTGCTCATCAGCTTCCTGCCCACGATCTACGGCGTGTTCTCCCGCCGCGAGCAGCTGGTGGCCAAGCTCTCCAGCCGGGCGGGGACCCCGCCCACGCCATCGGAGCTGTTCACCCGCCACCACCGCCTGGCCCGCCTGGAGCAGGTCGACGACCTCTGGCCCCGGTGGGAGGACTGGTTCATCGAGTTGGAGGAGAGCCACACCACCTACCCGGCGCTGGTCCACTTCCGGTCGATCGACGACCACCGCTCCTGGCTGACCGCGGCAGGTGCCCTGCTCGACGCCGCCGCCCTGCGCGCCTCCACCCTCGACCTGCCCCGCAACCCCAGCGCCGAGCTGTGCATCCGGGCGGGTTACCTGAGCCTGCGGGCGGTGGCCGACTACTTCGGCCTGCCCCACCACCGCAGCCCCCGCCCCGACGACCCGATCTCGATCCTGCGCGCCGAGTACGACGGGGTCGTGGCCGAGCTGCGGGCGGCCGGGGTCCCGGTGAAGACCGACCAGGAGCAGGCTTGGCGGGACTTCGCCGGCTGGCGGGTCAACTACGACCGGGTCCTGCTGGAGCTGTGCGCCGTGGTCCAGCCGCCGCCGGCGCCGTGGTCGTCGGACCGTATGGCCGACCGCCCCCGCTACCGCTCCCGCCGGGCTGCCGCCCGGGAGGATGCCGCCATCACCGACCTCGAGGAGTCGCTGTGACCTTCACCGTGCCCGACCACGTCCGTCCGGTCCGCGACGCCGTCGAGGCGTTCGTGCGCGAGCGGGTCGAGCCCGCCGAGCCGATGCTGCACGCCGGTGGCGACGAGGCCCGGGACCTGATGCGTGACCTCCAGGCCCAGGCCAAGGCCGAGGGTCTGTGGGCGCTGGGCCACCCTGCGGAGCTGGGCGGCGGCGGTCTGCCCTTCCTCGACTACGTCTACGTGAACGAGGTGCAGGGGCGCTCCGAGTACGGCCAGGTGGCGCTGGGCACCTTCACCCTGCAGGACTCGCTGATGCTGCACCGTTACGCCTCGCCGGAGTGGCGGGCCCGCTACCTCGAGCCCCTGGTGCAGGCCGAGATCTCGCCCAGCTTCGCCATGACCGAGCCCGAGGTGGCCAGCTCGGACCCGACGCAGCTGCGCACGGAAGCGGTGCTCGACGGCGAGGAGTGGGTCGTCAACGGCCACAAGTGGTTCACCACCGGGGCGAACCGGGCCGCCTACACCACGGTCATGTGCCGTACCGAGCCCGACGCCCCCGACCACCGGGCCTTCTCCATGATCGTGGTCCCCACCGACACGCCCGGCTACGAGATCGTCCGCGAAACGCCGGTCCTCGGGATCCGGGGTGGGCACTGCGAGGTCCGGTACACCGACGTGCGGGTGCCGGCCGCCAACCTCCTCGGCCCCCGGGGCCACGGGTTCCAGATCGCCCAGGACCGTCTGGGCCCGGGCCGTATCTTCCACTGCATGCGCTGGCTGGGGCAGGCCCAGCGGGCCTTCGAGCTGCTCTGTGACCGGCTCAACGCCCGCGAGGCCTTCGGCGGCCCGCTGGCCGACAAGCAGCTCATGCAGCAGCACGTGTTCGAGAGCCACGCCGAGATCCAGGCCTGCCGCCTGCTCACCCTGCAGGCGGCCGAGCGCATCGACGCCGGCGACCAGGCCCGGGTGGAGATCGGCACCATCAAGGTCGTGGGCGCCCGCATGCTGCACAACGTGGTCGACCGGGCCATCCAGGCCCACGGGGCGGCGGGGCTCACCGACGACACGCCCCTCAGCCACATGTACCGGGCCGCCCGCTTCGCCCGGATCTACGACGGCCCCGACGAGGTGCACGTCCACACCGTCGCCCGGCGGCTGCTGAAGCAGGCCCGCGACGGCAACCCGGTCCGCTTCGCCGGGTGAGCGGGAGCTAGGAGGCCGAGAGGCGGACGGAGGGCGCCGTCGTCGCCACCGGCTCGACCTCGAAGTACTCGGCCTCGTGGAAGCCGCCCAGACGAGCGATCAGGTTCGACGGGATCTTCTGGACCCGCTCGTTCAGCGCCCGCACGTTGCCGTTGAAGATCCGGCGGGCGGCCTGGATGCGGTCCTCGGTGGCCACCAGCTGGGCCTGGAGGTGGAGGAACTGCTCGTCGGCCTTGAGTTCGGGACAGTCCTCGGCCACGGCCAGCAGGTGCTTCAGGCCGTCGACCAGCACGTTCTCGGTCGAGGCCTGCTCGGCGGGGGTGCCCTGGTCGGCGACCGCCGCCGTACGGGCGGCGACGACCGCCTCCAGCGTCCGGCGCTCGTGGGCCGCATACCCCTCGACCGTCGCCACCAGGTTGGGGATCAGGTCGTACCGGCGCCGCAACTCGGTGTCGACGGTCGACCACGAGTTGGCCACCAGCTGTCGCTGGCTGACGAATCGGTTGTAGGCCAGCCAGGCCCAGCCCACGACGACGACGGCCCCGCCGACCAGTACCCAGGTGAGGGGGCTCATCGTCGGGGTCCTTCCACCACGTCGGGCAGGTCGGGGTGGTACTGGCGCACGACCGGCGGGATGAGGGACCGCAGCCGGGTCGACAGGGGCACGAGGGAGAGGGCGAGCTTGGCCGGGAGCCGGGGGGCGGCGATCAGCACCCATCGGCCCCGGACCTCCACCTGCAGCTCCCCCTTGGTGGACAGCAGCAGCTCCATCATCTGGGGGTCGAGGAACAGGCGGGCGAAGCGCTCGTCCTCGCAGACGACGTGGAACATCCGGTTGAAGTCCTCGGACTCCAGGTCGATGGCCGGCATGCCCACCTTCTGCAGGACCCGGGTGGCCAGCGTCTCGGGCTGGACGACCAGGTGCGGGAAGCTGGCCTCGGTCTCGGTGAGGCAGCAGGTGAGGGACCGGTAGGACGTGCGCGAGACGCCGTCCTCGGTCTCCTTCTCGACCCAGCTCACGTGGTCGAAGACGCGCACGGGGGCGCCGTCGGCGGCGGCCCCGAGCAGCACGTTCTCGACCAGGTCGCGGTTGCCCAGACGGAAGATCTGGAACGGGACCCGGGTCGAGGAGAAGACGTCGGTCTCGAGGTACTCGAACCCGTTGGCCGCGGCCAGGCGCCGGAGCTCGGCGTCCCGGCCCGTCTTGGCCTTGAAGGCGATCAGGGACCAGACGCCGAACCCCATGGCGGCGACGAACATCAGCCAGACGACCACGAGGATCAATCGACCGTTGGGGGGCCGGTCATGAGCGATGGCACCGCTACGGTCGGCCGCCGTGACCTCCGAGTTCGCCCGCGACACCGCCGTCGAGGCGCTGGGGGGCGGCCGCTACGCCGGCCGCATCGAGCCCGGCTGGCGGGTCGAGCGCCCCAACGGCGGCTACCTGGCCGCGCTGGTGCTGCGGGCCGTCACCGCCGAACTGGGCAACCCCGCCCGGGCCCCCCGCTCGCTCACCGTCCACTACCTGCGCTCACCCGACGACGGCCCCGTCGAGGTGGCCGTCACCGTCGAGCGGTCCGGGCGCACCATGAGCACGGTCGCCGCCCGCCTCGTCCAGAACGGGCGGCTCGTGGTGGTGGCCCTGGTCGCCGCCGGCACCACCCGGGAGGGCTTCACCTACCGGGCGGCGCCGATGCCGGCGGTGCCGACGCCCGAGGACTGTCCGCCCATCGCCCCGCCACCCTTCCCCATCCCGCTCCGTGACCGGTTCGAGTCCCGCCACGCCATCGGCCCCCTGCCGGGGACCGGCGCCGACGAGGCGGTGACCGGGGGCTGGATCCGCCTGGCCGACCCCGAGCCCACCGACGCCCACGTGCTCGCCCAGCTGGCCGACGCCTGGGTGCCGGCGGTCTTCGGCGTCACCCGGGAGCGCCTGGTCGTGCCGACCGTCGACCTGACGGTGCACTTCCGCCAGGCCCCGGTCGACCCCGACCCGTGGCTGCTCGTGCAGTTCCGGTCGACCTTCGCCGCCGAGGGCTACCTCGAGGAGGACGGCGCCGTGTGGGACCGTTCCGGCCGTCTCCTGGCCCTGTCCCGCCAGCTGGCCGTCCTGGTGTGAGCGCCGTCCGCCGCCGGGCCGTGGTGTCGGGTCGGGTCCAGGGGGTCTGGTACCGGGACACGGCCCGGCGCGAGGCCGAGGCCCGGGGGCTCTCGGGCTTCGCCCGCAACGAACCCGACGGGACCGTGCTGCTGGAGGTCGAGGGTCCCCCTGCCGTCGTCGCCGGTCTCCTGGCCTGGGCCGCCGACGGCCCGCCCCGGGCCCGGGTCGAGAGCGTGACGGTCGAGGAGGTCCCGCCCACGGGGGAGCGGGGCTTCGCCGTCGGCTGAGGCGCCCCCCGGCCGACCGGCCGACTGGTCTACTGGCCGTCGGGGCCGCGGGGGACGGCCCGGGCCAGGAGCGACGCCGAGCCGATGGAGGCCTCCTGGACCGCCCGGATGACGGCGGGGGCGTCGGCGCTGGTCCGGGCCGGCGTCCGATCGAGGGCGTAGAGGGTGAAGACGATGCGGTGGGCCGTGTCGTCGGTGGGGCACGGGCTGGTCCAGCCGATCACCCCGGCGCTGTTGGGACGCACGGCGCCACCCGTCGGAGCCGAGCCCGCCGGGGCCCGACGCTCGGTCACGGGGATCCCGGTCACGACCCACTGGGCGAAGTTCCCGGCGTCGATGTCCTGCACGACGAGGGCCAACTCGGTGACCTCGTCGGGGGGTGCCGTCCAGCGCAGCGCGGGGGAGGCGTCGCCCCGGCAGCTCGCCGTCAGGGGCAGCGCCCCGCCGGCGGGGAAGTCGGGGCTGGAGATGGTGAGGCCGCCGGGGCCGATGCTCTGCTCGGGCGGCTCGGCCCCCGAGATGGCCGGACCCACGGTGGTCGGCGGCGGCAGGGCGGTGAGGTCGGGGTCGGGCTCGGCCAGCTGACGCCCGTCGTCGGGGCCGCAGGCGGCGAGCACGCCGAGGCCGACGACCAGCAGG
>CAYTJS010000231.1:0-6308 GCA_964438115.1 uncultured Iamiaceae bacterium | reverse complement strand
TCGGCTCGGGCCCCAACCGCATCGGCCAGGGCATCGAGTTCGACTACTGCTGCGTCCACGCCAGCTTCGCCCTGCGCGACGCCGGGTACGAGACCGTGATGGTCAACTGCAACCCCGAGACCGTCTCCACCGACTACGACACCAGCGACCGCCTGTACTTCGAGCCCCTGACGGCCGAGGACGTGGCCAACGTGCTCGACGCCGAGACGGCGTCGGGCGAGGTGGTCGGCGTCGTCGTGGCCCTCGGCGGCCAGACGCCACTGAAGCTGTCCCACGGGCTGCCCGACGGCCTGGTGCTGGGCACCAGCCCCGACGCCATCGACCTGGCCGAGGACCGCGAGCGGTGGAACGCGCTGTGCGCCCACCTCGAGATCCCCCAACCCCCCGGGGGCACCGCGGTCACCGTCGACGAGGCCCTGGCCGTGGTCGAGCGGGTGGGCTACCCGGTGCTCATGCGCCCGTCCTACGTCCTGGGCGGACGGGCCATGACCATCGTCTACGACGACGACGGGTTGCGCTCCGCCATGGCCGAGCTGGCCGGCTTCGGATCCCTGGGCCGGGAGGGCGGGCTGTCGGCCGAGCGACCCGTGCTCGTCGACCGCTTCCTCGAGGACGCCGTGGAGGTCGACGTCGACGCCCTGCGCGACCACACCGGTGCGGTGCTGATCGGCGGGATCATGGAGCACGTCGAGGAGGCCGGGGTGCACTCCGGTGACAGTGCCTGCATCATCCCGCCGCCTTCGCTGTCGGCCGAGACGCTGGCGGTGCTCGAGGACCACACCCGCGCCATCGCCGAGGCCCTCGACGTGCGCGGCCTGATCAACGTCCAGTACGCCGTGAAGGCCAACCAGGTCTTCGTGATCGAAGCCAATCCCCGGGCCTCGCGGACCGTGCCCTTCGTCGCCAAGGCGACAGGGGTGCCCCTGGTGAAGCTGGCCGCCCGGGTCATGGTCGGGGCCACCCTGGCCGAGTTGGCCGAGGAGGGCCTGCTCACCGACAGGGCGCCGGGCGACCACGTGGCGGTGAAGGAGGCGGTGTTGCCCTTCGACCGCTTCCCCGGCGTCGACAACGTGCTCGGGCCCGAGATGCGCTCGACCGGCGAGGTGATGGGCATCGACCTGACGGTGGGCCTGGCCTTCGCCAAGAGCCAGATGGCGGCGGGGGACCGGCTGCCCGAGGCCGGCACCGTGTTCCTGTCGATGGCCGACCGCGACAAGCCCACCGCCGAGTCGGCGGCCACGATGTTCCGGCGGTTGGGCTTCGCCATCGCCGCCACGGCGGGGACGGCGGCCTTCCTGGAGGAGCGGGGCATCGAGGTGGCCACCGTGGTCGCCAAGCTGGACGACGACGAGGGCCACGACGCCGTCGAGCTCATCGAGTCGGGTCAGGTCGACCTGGTCGTGAACAGCCCCCGCGGCCGCGGCCCCCGGGCCGACGGCGCCCACATCCGACGGGCGGCGGCGGCCCAGGGCATCCCCGTGGTGACCACGGCGGCGGCGGGCCTGGCCGCCGCCCGCGGCATGGTCGACTGGTCCCACCACGAGCTGCGGGTGCGGACCCTGCAGGAGTACCACCGGGGCGTCACCGCCGACCAGCTGCGCCTGCCCCTCTGACGTGGGCGCCGCCGTCGACCTGCGCACCCGGGTCGGCTCCGTCGTGCTGGCCAACCCGGTCCTGACCGCGTCGGGCACGGCCGGCCACGGCACCGAGCTGGCGGCCTACTGCGACCTCGCCGGCCTGGGCGCCGTCGTGGTGAAGTCCCTGGCCGCCGACCCCTGGCCCGGTAACCCGCCGCCCCGCCTGCGGGAGGCCCCGGCGGGCATGGTCAACAGCATCGGTCTCCAGGGCCCGGGTGTGGCCGCCTGGCTGGCCGAAGACCTCCCCTCCCTGGTCGACCTGGGTGCCACGGTGGTGGCGTCGATCTGGGGTCGCACGGTGGAGGACTACGGCCGGGCGGCGGCCCTGCTGGCCGACGCCCCCGCCGAGGTGGTGGCCGTCGAGGTGAACCTGAGCTGCCCCAACCTCGACGGCGGCTCCCACCTCTTCGCCCACGACCCCGACCAGGCCGCCGCCGCCGTCGCCGCCACCGCTGCCTGCGGGCGACCCCGATGGGCCAAGCTCAGCCCCAACACCCCCGAGCTGGTCACCGTGGCGGGGGCGGTCGCCGCCGCCGGGGCCGAGGCCGTCACCCTGGTCAACACCGTCCAGGCGACGCTGCCCGGCGAGGGCCGTCACGGGCCCCGCTTCGGGGCCGGCGGCGGGGGCCTGTCGGGGCCGGCCATCCACCCGGTCGCCGTGCGCTGCGTCTACGCCGTGCGGGCCGCCCACCCCGACCTGCCCATCGTGGGCGTGGGCGGGGTCACCGACGCGGCCACGGCCCTCGACCTGCTGGCGGCCGGGGCCTCGGCGGTGCAGGTGGGCACCGCCACCTTCGCCCACCCGGGTGCGCCGTCGGCCGTCCTCGATCAACTAGAAACGTGGTGCCGACGCACCGGAGTGACGACCCTCGACCCCCTGATCGGAACGATGCATGAGTGAGACCGCGGCCGCCGATCTGCGCCCGAAGCTCTGCCTGGCCCTCGACGTCGACGACCTCGTCGCCGCCAACCGCCTGGCCCGGGACCTGAAGCCCTACTTCGGGGTGGTGAAGATCGGCCTCGAGTTGTTCACCGCCGTGGGCCCCGACGCCATCGGCACCATGGCCGAGCAGGGCTACGAGGTCTTCGTCGACCTGAAGCTGCACGACATCCCCACCACCGTCGAGCGGGCGGCCCGGGTGCTCGGCTCGCTGGGCGCCGGCTACCTGACCATGCACGCCCACGGTGGGGCCCCGATGCTGCGGGCCGGGGTCACCGGGCTGCACGAGGGGGCGGCCAGCGCCGGCCTGCCCGAGCCGGTGGCGGTGGCCGTCACCGTGCTGACCAGCGACACCGACGCCCCCGAGCACATCGTCCCCAAGCGGGTGCGCATCGCCGCCGAGGGCGGCTGTCAGGGCATCGTCTGCGCCGTGGGCGACCTGGCCGACATCCGCACCCTCACCCCCCGCATGGTGAAGGTGGTGCCGGGCATCCGACCGGCCGGGGCCCCCGCCGACGACCAGGCCCGGGTGGGCACGCCCGCCGAGGCCCTGGCCGAGGGCGCCGACCTGCTCGTCATCGGCCGGCCCATCACCCGGGCCGACGACCCCGTGGCGGCGGCCGAGGCCCTGGTCGCCGCCGCCGGTTAGGTGGTCGGCACCGCCGGCCCGCCCGAGCGCAGCGCCGAGGAGCGCCGCGCCGCCCTGGAGAAGGCCGCCGAGGCGCGGCGGGTCCGCGCCGAGCTGAAGGCCGACCTGCGAGAGGGTCGCCTGGACCTGGCCGCGGTCTTCGCCCGGGCCGAGACCGAGAAGATCGTGGCCGACACCAAGCTGCTCACCGTGCTTGAGTCGCTGCCCAACATCGGCAAGGTCCGCTCCCGACGCACCCTGGCCGAGATCGGCATCAGCGAGCGCCAACGACTGCGGGGCACCGGTCCGCACCAGCGCCGGGCCCTGCTCGAGCGCTTCGCGGAGGAGGACGGGCCCTGATCGTCGTGATCGCCGGGCCCGGCGGCGTCGGCAAGGGGACCATCGTGTCCCGCCTGGTCGAACGGGACCCCGACCTCTGGCTGAGCCGGTCGTGGACGACCCGGGCCCGGCGGCCCGGCGAGGCCGAGGACGCCTACGTCTTCACCGACCGCGACGCCTTCCTGGCCAACGTGAAGGCCAACGGCTTCCTGGAGTGGGTCGAGTTCCTCGACTACCTCCAGGGCACGCCCGTGCCCGACCTGCCCGAGGGCAAGGATCTGTTGCTCGAGATCGACGTCGGCGGGGCCGAACAGATCCAGGCGGGCTGGCCCGACGAGCTCTACGTCTTCGTGGACGCCCCCAGCCGGGCCGTGCAGGAGGAGCGGCTGCGGGGCCGGGGCGACCCCGAGGACACGATCGCCGCCCGCCTGGCCAAGGCCGACGACGAGGCCGCCTGGGCCCGCGACCTGGGCATGACCTTCGTCGAGAACGACGACCTCGACGCCGCCGTGGCCGAGATCGAGGCCCTCATCGCCCGGGCCCGCCAGGCGCGGTGACCGCCGGGGTCGGCCGGGAACCGCTGGTCGCCCGCTAGCCTGTACCGGCCCCTCTCTCCACGGAGTGCTGCATGTCTTCGCGCCACCAGACGATGATCGACCCCCGGATCGAGGACCTCCTCGAGCGCGCCGGTGACTCCAAGTTCCGGCTGGTCACCCTGGGGGCCAAGCGGGCCCGGCAGATCAACGCCTACTTCGGCCAGCTGGGCGAGGGCCTGGGCAGCCAGGTGCCCCCGCAGGTGACCTCGACGGCCCGCAAGCCGCTGTCGATCGCCTACGAGGAGATCCGGGCCGACAAGATCCTGCCGGTCGAGCCCGAGGACCTGCCCGACGAGCCCGAGGCCGACGAGGCCGAGCTGGCCGCCGTCGAGGCCGAGGCCGCCGGCGATGGCGGCGACGGGGAGTAGCCCGCTCGCCGGTCGCCGGGTCGTCCTCGGCGTCACGGGGGGGATCGCCGCCTACAAGGCCGTCGAGGTGTGCCGCCGGCTGGTGGACGCCGGCGCCCACGTGGCCCCCGTCCTGACCGAGGGCGCCACCCGCTTCGTCGGCGAGGTCACCTTCTCGGCCCTGGCCTCCGAGCCCGTCCAGACCTCGCTCTGGGACGAGGCCAGCCCCATCCCGCACACCCGGCTGGGCCAGGGCGCCGACGTCGTCGTGGTGTGCCCGGCCACCGCCCGGGTGCTGGCCGCCTACGCCGCCGGCCTCTCCGACGACCTGCTCACCGCCACCCTGCTGGCCACCCGGGCCCCCGTGGTCGTGTGCCCGGCCATGCACACCGAGATGTGGGAGCACCCGGCCGTCCAGGACAACCTGGCCGTGCTGGCCCGCCGCGGCGTGACCATCGTGCCCCCCGAGGAGGGCCGTCTGGCCGGCGGCGACGTCGGCGCAGGCCGCCTGGCCGACCCGGGCGTGGTCGTCGCCGCCGTCGAGGCGGTGCTGGCCGATGCCGGCGGCCCGACGGCCGACCTGGCCGGCCTCGACGTGTTGGTGACCGCCGGGGGCACCCGCGAGCCCATCGACCCGGTCCGCTTCATCGGGAACCGGTCGTCGGGCAAGCAGGGTCATGCCCTGGCCGACGAGGCGGCGTCCCGGGGCGCCCGCGTGACCCTGGTGACCACCGCCGAGCGCCCCTCGGCCCCCGGGGTCGAGGTCGTGCGGGTGGCCACCGCCGCCGAGATGGACGAGGCCGTGACGGCCCGGTCGGCGGCCAGCGACGTCGTCGTGATGGCCGCCGCGGTGGCCGACTTCCGTCCCGTGGACGCCGCCGACACCAAGATCAAGAAGGACGGCGGTCCGCCGGGGATCACCCTCGTGCCCACCGCCGACATCCTGGGCGGGCTGGTCGAGCGCCGCCGGCCCGGGCAGACCATCGTGGGCTTCGCCGCCGAGACCGACGACGTCGAGGCCAACGCCGCCGCCAAGCTGGCCCGCAAGCCCGTCGACCTGCTGGTGGTCAACGACGTGTCGGCGCCCGGCGCCGGGTTCGAGTCCGACACCAACGAGGTGCGTATCATGTCGCCGTCCGGATCGACCCTGGTGGTCGACCGTCGCGACAAGCGGGCCGTCGCCCGTGCCGTCCTCGACGCCGTGGTCGCCCACCGCGCCACCCTCTGAACCGATCTCTCACCAACCCCGATCAGGAGCACCTGTGAGCAACTTCACCTTCACCTCGGAGAGCGTCACCGAGGGCCATCCGGACAAGATGGCGGACCAGATCTCCGACTCGATCCTCGACGCCATGCTGGCCGAGGACCCCGCCAGCCGGGTGGCGTGCGAGACCATGGTGACCACCGGCCTGGCCATCGTCGCCGGCGAGATCACCACGCAGGCCTACGTCGACATCCCCGGCGTGGTCCGGGACACGATCAACAAGATCGGCTACGACCGCGAGTCGTTCGGCTACGACGGCAACACCTGCGGCGTCATGGTCTGCATCGACGAGCAGTCGCCCGACATCGCCCAGGGCGTGGACGACTCCGAGGAGGTCCGCACCGGCACGTCCGGTGAGGACGAGCTGAACGCCCAGGGCGCCGGCGACCAGGGGATGATGTTCGGCTACGCCTGCGACGAGACCGACGTGCTCATGCCGCTGCCGATCCACCTGGCCCACCGCATGGCCGAGCGCCTGTCGGAGGTCCGGCGGGCGGGCACGGTCCCGTACCTGCGCCCCGACGGCAAGACCCAGGTCACCTTCGACTACGAGGACG
>CAYTJS010000230.1:2058-6325 GCA_964438115.1 uncultured Iamiaceae bacterium | reverse complement strand
TGTCGAGCGGGGCGTCGCTGGCGCAGCCGGCGGTGGCCACGGCCAGGACCAGCCCCAGGGCCAGCACGCGGAGGCGGGAGGTGCGGCGCACGCGGCGAGTGTGGCCCATCGTTTCGTTGCCCTCCAAGTCGGCCCCGATCACCCTTCGGCCCCGCTGTGGGCCTCGCTGCCGTGCTCCTCGAACTCGCGCTCGCCGGCGGCGATGCCGGCGATGCCCCCCGCCAGGACCAGCACGGCCAGCACCAGGAGGGCGATGGCGGCCACCTTGCTGCTGTTGCCCTTGCGCAGGAAGACCAGCACGGCGCCGACGACGATGAGGACCAGGGCCGCCAGGGCGATCCAGACGGCGCCCTCCTTGGACACGGCCAGGAAGACCCGCGAGCTCATGACGGCGAGGAAGCCGATGACGATGACCGCCGCCACCGGGATCTCCACGGGCGCCATGAAGCGGTTCCGGATGGTGGCGTTGACCTCGGGGTCACCGGTGGCCCGGTCGGCCCAGGCCTTGACCGCCCACTCGATGACGGTGACGGCGAGGATCACCAGGCCGAAGACGAACATCGAGGAGTCGAGCACCAGACCGACGGCGGTGATCATGGCGCCCACGGCCCCGACGAAGGGCCAGGGGCTGAGGGAGTCGGGGGCGGGCGCCTCGGGCAGGGCGTCGCCGGCGGCGACGGGGATCGGATCGACGTCGCGCAGGGCGATGGCAAAGGCGCCGAGGACGATGCCGGCGACGCCGGTGGCGACCAGGACGGCGTAGCCGAAGTGGTCGCCCACACCACCCTTGTACCCGGCGGAGATGACCCCCGTGGGGTCACCGCCGGAGGCGAGGCCGTAGGCCAGGGCCCCCAGGATCCCGAAGGCCCCGAGGGTGAAGAAGAAGCGAGCGCCGGTGCCTACCATGAGCTCCTACTTGGTGATGTAGATGGCGTACCAGATGACGAGGTACACCAGCACCATGGCGTCCCACAGGACGACGGCGGCGCTGATCCCCTCGTTGTCGCGGCCCGAGTACTGGCCGCCGAGCGTCCGGAACGCCATGAGGGCGACGAAGATGATGGCGGCGGCCGCGGCGGCGATGTGGGCCCCGGACACTGCGTAGATGAGCAGCTCGGGGACGCTCGCCCCGGGCGAGGCCGTCATCACCGTGTAGAGGTAGACGGCGGCGTTCACGTAGGCCAGGCCGAGGGCCAGGGTGATGCCCAGGGCGACGTAGGCGTTGGGCCGGTCGTCGTTGCGGATCGAGTAGTGCGCCCAGTGGATCATGAACACCGACAGGACCAGGGTGGCCAGCGCGGCGTTGGGCGGCGAGAGTGGGATGACGACGTTGTCGGGCAGCCACGGGCCCTCGGTCAGGGCCCGCTGGGCCACGTAGGCGCCGATCAGGCCGGCGAAGGCCATGACCATGCCGGCGGTGGCGAGGAGCGTGCCGACCAGCAGCACCCGCGGGCGGGCCGGGGGCGGTGGCGGGGCCAGGGCCGGGTAGATCGGCTCGAGCTCGGTGGTGGGGGCGCTCATCTGCTCAACCTTCCTCGGTCAGGAGGGGCGTGGCCGAGGTCACCTCGGGGACGGGGCCGGCGAAGTTGCCCACGGGCGGGGGCGACGGCGCCGACCACTCGAGGGTCTGGCCGCCCCAGGGGTCGTCGGCGTCGTCGTCGGTGCCCTTGCCGGCCAGCAACATGACGGCACCGAGCAGCACGAGCAGGGCGCCCAGGCCGAACACCACGGCGCCGACGGCGGCGACCACGTTCAGCGCCTCGACGCCGTCGCGGACGTCGGTGATGGCCCCGGCGTACCAGGAGGCGGGGAGGTCGAGGGCGCCGTTGATCCCCAGCGGCACGGCCACCACGACCGCACCCAGGGTGAGGAGCAGGCCCCCGCCCAGGCTGCCGACGGCGGGCAGGCGGCGGCCCCAGAGCTTCGGCGCCCACCACGTGAGGCCGGCCAGGGCCCCCACCACGGCGGCGGCCACCACCAGGGTGAACTGGCCCTCGGCCCAGGTGGTGCCGACCAGGTCGAAGGCGGGCACCACCCCGGCGGCACCGGCGACCACGGCACCGAGCAGGAGCAGCAGGGCCAGGTCGGCGAGGATCGAGGGGGCGGCCAGGCTGACCTTGCCCCGGGCGGCGCAATCGGCGGCGGCGCCGGCCAGGGCCAGCGTCGGCAGGACGATGGCGACGGCCACGCCCACGTACAGCAGCTCCTCGACCAGCTCGGGCCGGTAGAAGGGCTGGGCCCAGGCCCCGAAGGCGAGGATGCCGAACACCACGATCGAGCCCCACACCACCGAGCGGCCCCGCTGGACCACACCGGTGCTGGGCGGGACGATCTCGGCCACCACGCCCAGGACGGGGATGGCCAGGGCGTAGACCTGCGGCTGGGCCAGGACCCAGCCGAGGCGCGGGTAGAGCTCGGCCTGGGTGCCGAAGAGCAGCTGGCCGTAGCGGAGGTCGAGGTAGGCCAGGACCAGGCCGGCCACCAGGACCGGTAGCGACAGGATCCAGATCACGCCGGTCACGACCATGGCCCAGCCGAACGGCGGCACCTGGGCCAGGGTCATCTGCGGCGTGCGCAGGGCCAGGACCGTGGTCACCACGCAGACCGAGGCCAGCAGGATGCCCACGACCACGAGGCCCAGGGCCAGGAGCCACAGGGCGACGGCGTCGACGTCACCGCCGCCGGGGCCGCCGTCGAGGGCGTAGGCCAGGCACAGCAGCACCGCCCCGCCCAGCCAGGTCCACAGGGCGGCGGCCGCCGCCCGGGGGAAGGCGATGGTGGCCGCCCCGACCTGGAGGGGCAGCACGGCGGTGGCCAGGCCCAGGAACAGGGGCACGACCACCAGCAGGGCCAGGCCCAGCTGGTGCAGCGACACGAACTGGGCGACGTCGCCGCTGCCCAGGACCTCGAACTCGTCGAGGGTGATCCGTTCGAAGCCCACCAGGGCCCCGATGACGGCGGTCGCCACCAGGAACAGCGTCGCGGCGCCGATCCAGATGCGACCGAGGGTCTTGTGCTCGCCCGTGCCCAGCACGGCGGTCAGGCCGCGCGGCGCCGGACGGGGCGCGCCAGCGGTCTGGGCAGGGGCGTCGGATGGTGCCTCGGTGACGGTCATGACCGGTTCGGGACTCTATACGGGTGGGTCGCGGCGAAGGGAATCCGGCCGGGCGTCGGTCGGGCGCCGCTCAGGCGATCAGCGGGTCGACGGCCAGGGCCAGGAACAGCAGGGTCACGTAGGTGATCGAGTGCCGGAACAGGGCCATGGCCCGCTGGGCGGTGGGATCGACCCGCACCATCCAGCACAGCCAGGTGAACCAGGCGCCGAGGACGGCCGCGGCGACGGTGTAGAGCCAGCCCATCGACGCCACTGGCACCAGCACCAGGGACAGGGCCCAGACCACCACCGCGTAGGCCACGATCTGGTTGCCCACCGTCCGCTCGGAGGCGACCGACGGCAGCATCGGCACCTCGGCGGCCGAGTAGTCCTCGCGGTACCGGATGGCCAGCGCCCAGAAGTGGGGCGGGGTCCAGAAGAAGATGACGCCGAAGAGGACCACCGGTGCCCAGGCCAGCTCGCCGGTCACGGCGGTCCAGCCGATGAGGGTCGGCACGGCGCCGGCGGCGCCGCCGATGACGATGTTCTGGCGGGACGTCCGCTTGAGCCAGAGCGTGTAGACGAAGACGTAGAACAGGCAGGCGCTGACGGCCAACACCGCGCTCAGCAGGTTGACCTGCCACCACAGCAGGCCGAAGGCCACGACCTCGAGACCGATGGCGAACACCAGGGCCGCCCGCGGGGTCAGCTCGCCGGTGACGAGGGGCCGGTTGCGGGTGCGCTTCATCACCGCGTCGATGTCGCGGTCCACGACCATGTTGATGGCGTTGGCGCCACCGGCGGCCAGCGAGCCGCCGAGCACGGTGATGAGGACGAGGTCGAGCGGGGGGACGCCGCCCTCGGCCACGAACATCACGGGCACCGTGGTCACGAGCAGCAACTCGATGATCCGAGGCTTGGTCAGCGCAACGTACGCGGCGAGTCGGGACCGCCGGAGGGGGAGGGACGTGACCGCCATGCCGGCGCAACTCTACGGCCCGCCGCCGCGCCGGCCCAATGGCCGAACGTCCTGTCCCTCCCGTCGCCGCCTTCGCGGCTCCTGCTGCCTACGGCAGCTTCCGCACCCGTCCGCGGCGCTGCTCCGGCTGGCGCGATGTCCTCCCGTCGCCGCCTTCGCGGCTCCTGCTGCCTACGGCAGCTTCCGCACCCGTC
>CAYTJS010000230.1:0-1958 GCA_964438115.1 uncultured Iamiaceae bacterium | reverse complement strand
CGCGGCGCTGCTCCGGCTGGCGCCTCCGCAGCCTCAGTGATGGGGGAGGGTCGTTCGGCCTTCATGACGGGATGGGGGCGCTCCTACGCTGGGCTTCGTGCGGCGTGTGGTGACTCCTGAGCGGTTCGCGTTGGTGACGCGGGTGGCGTTGGTCGCCCTGGTGTTCATCGTGATCACCGGGGGGGCGGTGCGGCTGACGGGGAGTGGGCTGGGGTGCCCGGACTGGCCGACGTGTTCGGAGGGGCGCCTCGTGTCCGAGTTCCGCACCACGCCGGAGATCATCGAGTTCGTCAACCGGATGATCACCTTCGTGGTGTCGGCGGCGGTGATCGCCGCCGTGCTGGGGTCCCGGTGGCGGCAGCCCTACCGGCGGGACCTGGTCCTGCTGTCGTGGGGGCTGGTCGTCGGGGTGCTGGGCCAGATCGTGGTCGGCGGCATCGCCGTGCTGGCCGACCTGAGCCCGCCCACGGTGATGGCCCACTTCCTGCTCTCGATGATCCTCGTGACCGACGCCACCGTGCTCGACTGGCGGGCCCGGGAGCCCGACGAGGGACGACGCCGCCCCGATGCCGACCGGCCCAGCATCGTGCTCGGCTGGGTGATGCTCGCCCTGGTGGCCGCCACCCAGTTCGTCGGGACGGTCGTGACCGGGACCGGCCCCCACGGCGGTGACCCCGACGTCGACCGCCTCGACCTGGCCATCCGCGAGGTCGTGCGGGTCCACGCCGTGCTCGGCCTGGCCCTGGCCGCCGTGGTCCTCGTCCTGCTGGCCCGCACCCGGCGGGGCTGGCCGGTGGTCGCCGCCGTCGCCGCCCAGATCGCCATCGGCTACACGCAGTACTTCACCGGGGTCCCCGAGCTGCTCGTCGGGCTCCACCTCCTCGGCGCCGCCCTCGTGCTCATCACCGCCCTGCGCCTCCACCTGTCCCTCTGGACGGTCGACCGCGTCCCCTTGGCGGCGGCCGCCGCCGGCTGATGGCCACCAGCCCGGCCGAGCTCGACGTCCCCGACGTCGACGACGTCCCCGAGGTCGACCACCCCTGGATCGTCCTGGTCTGGAACGACCCCATCAACCTGATGTCGTACGTGACCTACGTCTTCCAGAAGCTCTTCGGGTACTCCGAGGAGAAGGCCACCGCCCTCATGCTCGACGTCCACCACAAGGGTCGGGCCGTCGTGTCGTCGGGACCCCGGGAGAAGGCCGAGCTCGACGTGTTCCGCCTGCACGAGCACGGCCTGTGGGCGACCATGCAGCAGGACGACTGAGGTGTTCGGACGGGGCGGGCCGGTGCGGGCCGAGCGGGACGGCACCTTCGCCCTGCGCCTCTCCGAGGAGGAGCAGGTCGTCCTGAAGTCCCTACTGGCCCAGCTCCGCACCCTGCTGCGGCTCGAGGGCAGCGGCGAGCTGGACGAGGCGTCGGGCGTGCGCCGTCTCTTCCCCGTCGCGTACCCCGACGACCCCGAGCGCCAGGACGAGTACCGGTCGCTCGTCCACGACGAACTGCTGGCCGGCCGCCTGGCCGCCATCGACGAGGTGGAGGAGACCATCACCCTCCCCCGGGTCGACGAGGCCCAGCTCGCCACGATCCTGCGGGTCCTGAACGACCTGCGCCTGGTCCTCGGCACCCGCCTCGACGTCAGTGAGGACGACGCCACCGAGGTCATCGACCCCGAGGACCCCGACGCCCCCGCCCTCCTGGCCTACGACTTCTGCGGCTGGCTCCTCGAGCACACCGTCCGCGCCCTCGCCACCACCCTCCCCGAGAGCTGAGCCATCCCAGCAGCGCCCACCCGATCCCGGCCCCTCCTCACGCTGCGGAGGCGCCAGCCGGAGCAGCGCCGCGGACCGGTGCGATAGCTGCCGTAGGCAGCAGTCGCCGCGAAGGCGGCGACGAGCGACACCGCGCCAGCCGGAGCAGCGCCGCGGACCGGTGCGATAGCTGCCGTAGGCAGCAGTC
>CAYTJS010000229.1:0-6354 GCA_964438115.1 uncultured Iamiaceae bacterium | reverse complement strand
CATCATCGGGCCCAACGGCGCCGGCAAGACGACGCTGGTCGACCTGATCAGCGGGGCCGTGCGGGCCGACCGGGGCACCGTCCACCTCGGAGGCGCCGACGTCACCGCGATGGGCATGGCCGGCCGCGCCCGCCTCGGCCTGGGGCGCTCCTTCCAGGACGCCCGCCTCTTCCCGGCCCTGACGGTCGAGGAGACCATCGCCGTGGCCCTCGAGCGCTGGGTGGAGGTGCGTGACCCGGTGAACGCCGCCCTGCACCTGCCCGCCGCCTTCGAGAGCGAGGACCACGTCCACCAGCGGGTCGACGAGCTGATCGACCTGTTCGGCCTGGGTGACCTGCGGGCCCGGTTCGTGCGGGAGCTGTCGACCGGCAGCCGACGGGTGGTCGATCTCGCCTGTGTGGCCGCCCATCGGCCCACGGTGGTCCTCCTCGACGAGCCGTCGAGCGGCATCGCCCAGCGCGAGTCCGAGGCACTCGGCCCGCTGCTCGAGCGGTTGCGGGACGGCCTGGGTGCCGCGTTGGTCGTCATCGAGCACGACGTGCCCCTCATCCGCGGGGTCGCCGACCGGCTCGTGGCCATGGACCAGGGCGGGGTGATCGCCGTCGGCCCGCCCGACGACGTACTGTCAGAGGACGTCGTGGTGGCGTCCTACCTCGGGACGGACCAGACGGTGATCGCCCGATCGGGGGAGAGGGGGAGCGGTGCAGCCGAGCAGTGACCAGCCGACCGGTGGTGGAGGACGGTCTTTGCGCAAGTGGGGCCCACTCGGGGCGATCTTGGTGATCGCCCTCGTCGTGGGGGGCCTCGTGGTGGCCTCCGGCGGCGGTGACGACGACGAGACGGCCAGTACGACCAGCCTCGACGGCGACGCCGTGGGCAGCGGGGCGCTGTCCTTCTCCGCCGCCGAGGAGCAGGGGATCGAGGTCGACTGGCCCGAGACCTGCGACACCGAGACGGGCCGGCTGGCCATCCCGAACGAGTTCGCGCCCGAGTGCTATGCGCCCTTCGAGGGCGACAACGGCGGCGCCACCGACGAGGGGGTGACGGCCGACACGATCACGATCGCCTACTACCAGTCGCCGCCGAACCCCATCAGTGACTTCCTGACCTCGGGTTTCGGGGTCAACGACACCGCCGAGGACAGCTTCGCCACCATCCAGGGCTACGTCGACCTCTACAACACCTACGCCGAGACCTACGGGCGCACCGTCGAGGTGGTCCAGCTCATCGGGTCGGGACCGCCCAACGACGACGTGGCCGCCCGCGCCGACGCCGTCCGGGTGGACGAGGAGATCGGCGCCTTCATGGTCTGGGGCGGTCCCATCCTGACCGACGCCTTCGCCGACGAACTGGCGGCCCGGGGTATCCCGTGCCTCGACTGCCAGACCGGCGAGCCCGAGGCCTTCGCCGACGAGCGGGCCCCCTACAACCTCACCATCAGCTCCTCGACCGACCAGGGCCGGGCCCACCTCGTCGAGTGGCTGAGCAAGCAGGTGGCCGGGCGGCCCGCCGAGTTCGCCGGCGAGGACCTCCAAGGGGAAGAGCGGGTCTTCGGCAACCTCTACGTCGAGAGCGACGAGGACGCCGCCGCCCAGAACGAGGAGACCCAGCGCCTGCTTGCCGAGGAGGGCATCGAGCTGGCCGAGTCGGTGCCGTACCAGCTCGATCCGGCCCGGCTCCAGGAGCAGGCGGCTGCCGCCATCGCCCGCTTCAAGGAGGCGGGGGTGACCTCGATCATCTTCGCCGGCGACCCCATCGCCCCCGCCACCTTCACCCGCGAGGCCACGGCCCAGGCCTACTTCCCCGAGTGGATCATCACCGGCTCGGCCCTGACCGACACCACCATCGCCGCCCGCACCTACGACCAGGCGCAGTGGGCCCATGCCTTCGGCCTCACGTCGCTGTCGGCCCGCATCGACCCCGAGGTCAGCGGCCCCTGGCGCCTCTACGAGTGGTGGACGGGCGAGGACCCGCCGGCGTCGGGCTCCTCGGGCCTGATCCTGCCCTACGCCCAGGTGTTCTTCCCGGCCCTGCAGGGCCTGGGCCCCGAGCTCACCCGGGAGCGGTGGGTGGCGGCCCTGGCCGAGGGTGAGCCGACCCCTGTGGCCATCTCGGCCCCCTCGGTCAACTGGGGGACCGACGGGCCCTGGGAGGGCGAGGACTGGTACGGCGTGGACAACTGGACCCTGATCTGGTGGGACGCCGACGCCACCGGCCCCGACGAGATTCGCCAGGAGGGCGAGGGCATGTACCAGTACGTCGACGGCGGCGTCCGGTACTTCCCGGGGGAGTGGCCCGAGGAGGACAGCCGGGCCTTCGATCCAGAGGGCGCCGTGGCCTTCTACGAGGAGCCCCCGGAGGGCGAGGCCCCGCCTGACTACCCCTCACCCGCCGGCTGACCCTCCGAATCGGGCGCCAGGACGAGGTCAGTCGCCCTGCTGCTCGCGGAGGAAGCGCTCAACCTCGGCGGCCAGTTCGTCGCCGGAGGTGAGGCCGAGGTCGTCGGCGGCCAGGGTCTGGTCGATGTGGACCTCGAGCTGGCGGACCAGCTCCTGGTGCTCCTCGCTGCCGGCGACCAGCTCGTCGAGGCGGGTGGCCGTGGCCTGGGCCTGGCGGTCCAGGTCGCCGGGGTCGAAGTGGAGGCCGACGACCTCGTCGAGGGCTTCCAGGAGGCGGAGGGCGGCACCGGGGTAGGGCAGGGCGGCGGCGTAGTGGGGCACCTGGGCCCACAGGCCGAGGGCGGTCATGCCGGCGTCGCGGGCCTGGACCTCGATGGCGGCGGCCACGCCGGCCGGGACGTCGAGGTTGCCCCGCACGACGGCGTGGCGGGCGGCCACCTCCTTGCTGGAGGCGGTGCAGGAGAGCAGCACGGGCCGGGTGTGGGGGACCGGGGCGGGGTAGGCGCCCAGCCCGACCACCTCGGCGACCTCGAAGCTCTCGGCCAGGTCGATCACGGCGGTGGCGAACGACGGCCACGAGTGGTCGGGCTCGGGGCCGGTGAGCAGCAGGGCGGCGCGGCCGCGGGTGTCCTCGACGGCCGTCAGTTCGATGGTGGGCCAGGTGAGGCCGGTGTTGACGCCGTCGACCAGGTGCATCACGGGGCGGCGGGCCCGGTGGTCGAGCAGGGCGTCGCTGTCGAAGGTGGCCACCGGGATCGGGTCCGGGGCCTGGCGAATCATCTCGGTGGCGGTGGCGGCGCCGCCACCGGCGTCGATCCAGCCCTCCAGCGACACGATCAGGGCGGGCTGGTCCAGCCCCGGGTCCTGGTGGAAGGTGTAGAGGGCCACCTCAGACCTCCACGTCGGCCAGGGTGGCGGCCGCGGTGGTCAGGTTCACCACGTGGGCGGCGAAGAGCTCGGCCATGGCCGACGCCTGCTCGCCGCCCCCCATGGCGCCGGCGCCGTAGCGCTTCACGATTCCCTCGCAGATGCAGGCCAGCTTCCAGTAGGCGAAGGCGACGTAGTACTCGACGTCGGACAGGTCGCGCCCGGAGGCGGCGGCGTAGCGGTCGAGCAGCTCGGCCCGGGTGGCGAAGCCCGCGACGGTGGTCGGAGCGTCGGGGGCGGCGACCAGCTCGTCGCCGGGCTCGGTCCAGTACATGCAGAGCTGGCCCACGTCGGCGAGGGGGTCGCCCAGGGTGCACAGCTCCCAGTCGAGCACGGCGCGCACCTCGCCCTCGGGGGCCAGGACGCAGTTGTCGAGTCGGTAGTCGCCGTGGACGATGGCGGCCGGGCCCTGTTCGGGGACGGTGGCGGCCAGGCGGTCGTGGACGGCGTCGAGCAGCGGCAGCTCGCGGGTCTTGGACTGCTCCCACTGGCCGTGCCAGCGGCGGAGCTGGCGCTCGACGTAGCCCTCCCGGCGGCCCAGGTCGCCCAGGCCCACCGCGTCGACGTCGACGGCGTGGATGGCGGCGAGCACATCGACCAGGGACTCGCCCGCCTTGGCCCGGGCGGCGAGGGACAGCTCCTCGGCGGCGGCGGCGTTGCGGACGATGGGACCGTCGACGAAGTCCATGACGTAGAAGGGGGCGCCGTTCACGGACTCGTCGGGGCTGAGTCCGAGGGTGGGGGCCACCGGCACCGGCGTGGGGGCCAGGGCGGCGATGATCCGGTGCTCGCGGCCCATGTCGTGGGCGGTGGCCAGCACGTGGCCGAGGGGTGGGCGGCGCAGGACCCAGCGCCCGCCGTCGGCGTCGGTGACCCGGTAGGTGAGGTTCGACCGTCCGCCGGCGATGAGGTCGAAGCGCAACGGCGGCCGGGCGGCGGGGACGAACTGGTCGAACCAGGCGGTCACCTCGTCCGCGTGGATGCCTTCGACCTCGACGGCCGTAGCGTGCTCGTCGGGCTGCTCCTCGGCGGACATGGCAGCAACCTACTGCCCGCCGCGAGCACCCGGAATGTCGACCCCCGAGCCCCCGTTGGAGGAAGTGATGACCGACGTCACCGACGCCACGTTCCAGACCGCCGTCCTCGACCGCTCCCACCAGGTCCCCGTCGTGGTCGACCTCTGGGCCCCGTGGTGCGGGCCCTGTCAGACCCTCGGGCCCATCCTCGAGCGGGTGATCGCCGCCACCGACGGTCGGGTGGAGCTGGCCAAGGTCAACGTCGACGAGAACCCCCAGGTCAGCCAGGCGTTCCAGGTCCAGGGGATCCCGGCCGTCTACGCCCTGAAGGACGGCAAGGTGGTCGACCACTTCGTCGGCGCCCAGGGCGAGTCGACGGTGCAGGCCTTCGTCGACGGCCTGGCCCCCAGCGAGACCGAGCGGGCCGTCGACGCCCTGGTGGCGGCCGGCGACGAGGCCTCCCTCCTCCAGGCCCTCGAGCTGGTGCCCGACCACGAGGGCGCCGTGGTGGCCCTGGCCGACCGCTGGGTCGACGCCGGTCGGGTGGACGAGGCCGTCGAGCTGCTGGCCCGGGTCCCCGAGAGCGCCGAGACCCGGCGGGTGGCGGCCCGGGCCCGTACCGGGGACGCCCCGGTCGACGACGTACCCGCCCGCCTCGACGCCCTCCTCGACCGGGTGAAGGCCGACGACGGGGCCCGCCAGGAGTACGTCGACCTGCTCGAGCTGCTCGGCCCCGACGATCCCCGCACCGCCGACTACCGCAAGGCCCTGGCCGCCCGCCTCTACTGAGCGGACACACCCCGAAAAGGGTGGAAAAAGACCGAAGACTGATCTAGGGTGACGGCGACGCTTCCCCGAGCGAACCCGACCGGTCCCGAGGAGCGTCCGTGCCCGCGCCCGACTCGCCCACCCCCACCGGCGCCGAGCCCGCCGACGACCTCCTCGTCGGTCTCGCTGCGCCCACCCCGGCCGACCGGGCCGGGGCCCTCCTCGCCGACCTCGGCCTGAGCCCGCGGTCGGCCGCGGCGGTGGCCGCCGCCGTCCTCGTGGCCCTGGGGGCCTGGTGGTGGTTGCGGGCGCCCGCGACCACCTCGGCCGAGGCGAGCCTGCCGCGCTCGCCGGCAGCCTCGGCGATCCCCGCCGCCTCGACCGTCCCCGGCGCCGGGGCTACCGCCACCGCCCCCGAGGCCCCCACCGGCGAGGTCGTGGCCCACGCCGCCGGGGCCGTGGTCCGCCCCGGGCTGTACCGCCTGCCCGCCGGGGCCCGCATCGACGACCTCCTCCGGGCCGCCGGTGGGGCCGGGCCCCGGGCCGACCTCGACCGGGTCAACCTGGCGGCCCTCGTGGTCGACGGGAGCCAGGTCCTCGTCCCCCGGATCGGCGAGCCCGTCCCGACGGTCGCCGGGACGCCGGGCGGCACCACAGGAACACCGGGCGAGCCCACGGCGGCCGGTCCCGTCGACCTGAACACGGCCGACGCCGCCGCCCTCGAGACGCTGCCGGGAGTCGGTCCCGCCACCGCCGCCGCCATCCTCGAGTACCGCGAGGCCAACGGCGGCTTCGCCACCGTGGACGAGCTGATCGACGTCCCCGGTATCGGCGAGGCCAAACTGGCCGCCGTCCGGGACCTGGTCACCGTCTGAGCGGTGGCCCGGTCAGAGGACGCTGAGGACCACCACCATCACCAGGCCACCCAGCGCCACCCCGAGGCCCACGCCCAGCAACGAGTACCCCAGCTCCCGCCAGAAGGTGCCCCAGGTGGCATCGATGTCGTTGGTGGCCAGGCGACCGGCCCGCACCCCCAGCCAGACCCAGAGGGCGGCCGAGCTGGCCAGGGCCAGGCCCACGGTGACCGGCGAGGCGAACCAGGGCAGACCCGCCAGCAGGGCGGTGGGCACGGCGAGGAGGAGCAGTCCCCAGGCGCCGACGTAGGGCGCGGCACAGGACGAACCGTCACAGGGCCATGCGCTGAGGACGAGCGAGGCCAGGGCGATGAGGCCGATGGGCACCAG
>CAYTJS010000228.1:0-6386 GCA_964438115.1 uncultured Iamiaceae bacterium | reverse complement strand
CGGTGGCCGCCTGCCAGGTGACCGGGTCGTCGCCGTCGGCGGGGTGGGCGGCCCCGACCTGGCCGCCCTGGGCCTCGACCTCCTCGGCCTGGGCCAGCAGGAAGGCCTCGGCGTCGGCGTCGGGCGGGGCGACCGGGGGCGTGGTCGGGCGGACGTCGAGGGCCACCGACGACGCCCCGGCGGCCAGGGCGGCCCGTACCGCCGCGCCCACGGCATCGAGCACGGCATCGGTGGCGCCGGTGACGGCGGTGGCGAACGGCTCGACCTCGACGGCGAGGCCGGTGCCGGCCAGCGCGTCCTGGGCGGCCCGGACGTGGGGCCCGGGGCGGCCCTCGACGAAGGGGGCCACGGTCAGCTCGACCCGGACGCCGTGGTCGGTGGACCTGGCACTCATCTGAACGGAACGTACAGGGTCGTTTGACAACCTGTAAAGGCTCGGCCACGATGGCGGACGATGCCCGCGCCCGGTCACGAGTCCCTCCGCGTCGACGGCGACCGCCTCCTCGCCCGCCTGCAGGAACTGGGGGCGGTGGGCGGTCTGGAGGGCGGCGGCTGTGCCCGCCTGGCCCTCACCGACGCCGACAAGGCCGGCCGGGACCTGGTCGTGCTCTGGATGCGCGACCTCGGCCTCGACGTGAGCATCGACGCCGTCGGCAACGTGGTCGGCATCCGGCCCGGCACCACCGACGAGGCGCCGGTGATGTGCGGCTCCCACATCGACACCGTCGGCACCGGTGGCATCTACGACGGGAACCTCGGGGTGCTCGCCGGCCTCGAGGTGGTCGAGACCCTCGCCGCCGCCGGCGTCACGACCCGCCGCCCCCTCGCCGTGGCCTTCTTCTCCGACGAGGAGGGCGCCCGCTTCGCCCCCGACATGCTCGGCAGCCTGGCCTACGTCGGCGGGATGTCGGTGGAGGAGACCCACGACGTGGTCGCCGCCGACGGGGCCCGGTACGGCGACGAGCTGGCCCGCATCGGCTACCTCGGCGCCGCGCCGTGCCCGCTCGTCGTGCCCCACGCCTACGTCGAGCTCCACATCGAGCAGGGGCCGGTGCTCGAGGCCGAGGGGGTGACCATCGGTGCCGTCACCGGCGTCCAGGGCATCTCCTGGACCGAGGTCACCGTCGAGGGCCAGTCCAACCACGCCGGCACCACGCCGATGGCGATGCGCCGCGATGCCGGCTACGCCGCCGCCCGCATCGCCGTCGGGGTCCGCGAGCTGGCCCGGCGGCTGGGCGATCCCCAGGTGGGCACCGTCGGCCGCCTCGACCTTCACCCCGACCTGGTCAACGTCGTCGCCGCCCGGGCCGTCCTGACCGTCGACCTGCGCAACACCGACGAGGCCGTGCTCCAGGAGGCCGAGGCCGGCCTGGCCGCCCTCCTCGGGGAGGTGGCCGCCGAGGAGGGGGTCACCATCAGCACCCGCCCGCTGGCCCGCTTCGAGCCGGTGGCCTTCGCCGACGAGGTCGTCGACCTGGTCGAGGCCGAGGCCCGGGCCCAGGGCCACACGGTGCGGCGCATGCCGTCGGGTGCGGGCCACGACGCCCAGATGCTGGCCCGCCTGTGTCCGGCCGGGATGGTGTTCGTGCCCAGCGTGAAGGGCATCAGTCACAACCCCGCCGAGCACACCGACCCCGCCGACCTCACCCACGGCGCCAACGTGCTCCTCCACACGATGCTCGCCCTGGCGGACCGGCCGTGACGGCCGGCCCGCGGCTCGCCCTGGCGGACCAGCCGTGACCGTCCAGCGCCGCCTGACCGTCGCCGCCGCCCAGCTGGGCCCGGTCGCCCGCGACGAGCCCAAGGAGCAGGTCGTGGCCCGTCTCCTCGCCATGCTGCGGGAGGCCGCCGAGCGGGGGGCCGAGCTGGTGGTCTTCCCCGAGCTGGCCCTCACCACGTTCTTCCCCCGGTGGTGGATCGAGGACCCCGCCGAGCTGGACGCCTTCTACGAGACCGAGATGCCCGGGCCGGTCACCCAACCGCTCTTCGACGAGGCCGCCCGCCTCGGCGTCGGCTTCGCCCTCGGGTACGCCGAGCTGACCCCCGACGGCCGCCACTTCAACACGATGGTCCTCGTCGACGGCACGGGGACCACAGTGGCCACCTACCGCAAGGTGCACCTGCCCGGCCACGAGGAGCACGAGCCCGAGCGGCCCTTCCAGCACCTCGAGCGGCGCTACTTCGAGCCCGGCGAGGAGGGCTTCGGGGTGTGGAACGCCTTCGGCGGTCGGGTCGGGATGATGCTCTGCAACGACCGGCGCTGGCCCGAGACCTACCGGGTCATGGGCCTGGCCGGGGTCGAGCTGATCGTCTGCGGCTACAACACGCCGATCCACTACGACCCCGACCCCACCCAGGATCCGCTGGCCGGGTTCCACAACGCCCTGGTCATGCAGGCCGGCGCCTACCAGAACGGCACCTTCGTGGTGGCGGCGGCCAAGGGGGGCAACGAGGAGGGGGTGGACTCGCTGGCCCAGTCCTGCATCGTGGCCCCCTCCGGCCAGCTCGTGGCCCAGGCCTACACCCTCGACGACGAGGTCATCGTGGCCACCTGCGACCTGTCCTGGTGCGCCCGCTACCAGCACACGCTCTTCGACTTCGAGCGCTACCGGCGCCCGGAGCTCTACACCGCCATCTCCGCCCAGAAGGGCGTGGTCGTCCCACCGGAGGGGTCGCCGTGAGCCAGGTCGCCTTCGAGCTGAACGGGGAGCTGGCCCAGGTCCGGCCCGACCACCCCCACCTGCTGGCCGCCCTGCGCGAGGAGCTCGACGTCACCTCGGTGAAGGACGGCTGCTCGCCGTCGGGCCAGTGCGGCTGCTGCACGGTGATGATCGACGACAAGGTGCAGGTGTCCTGCCAGCTGCCGCTGGAGAAGGTGGCCGGCCGGTCGGTCACCACCCTCGAGGGGCTGGAGGACGCCGAGCGGGCCCGCTGGGCCGACGCCTTCGCCGCCTGCGGCGGACTGCAGTGCGGCTTCTGCATCCCGGGCATCGTGATGCGGGCCAAGGCCCAGGTCGACAAGAAGGGCGCCGACCTCACCCGCGAGGCGATGGCCCGCCACCTGGGCGCCCACCTCTGCCGCTGCACGGGCTATGTGAAGATCCTCGACGCCATCGAGACCGTGGCCCAGGGGCGGGAGGTCGCCGTCGACGTGGGCGGCGGCGTCGGGGCCCGGTCCGTCAAGTACGAGGCCGGCGAACTGGCCCTGGGCGACCGGGGCTACGTCGACGACCTCCGGGTGCCGGGCCTGCTCCACGCCGCCCTCCGGCTGGCCGACCACGCCCGGGCCGAGGTCACCGGCATCGACACGTCGGCGGCCGAGGCCCACCCCGGCGTCGTCGCCGCCTTCACCGCCGCCGATGTCCCCGGCGACCTGAAGGTCGGCATCATCCACACCGACTGGCCGGTGCTGATCCCGGTCGGGGGGCGCACCAGCTACCTGGGCGACGTCCTGGCCGTCGTCGTGGCCGAGACCCGCCAGGCCGCCCGCGAGGCGGCCGCCCTCGTCGAGGCCACCTACGCCGTCCTGGCCCCGATCACCGACCCGGAGGCCGCCGTCGGCGACCCCGAGCCGGCGGTGTGGGGCACCGACACCAACGTCCTCTCCCGGTCGACCTACGCCCGGGGCGACGTCGAGGCCGCCCTGGCCGCCAGCCCCCACGTCGTTGAGGAGACCTTCCGTACCCAGCGGGTCGAGCACGCCTTCCTCGAGCCCGAGTCGACCCTGGCGATGCCTGAGGACGGGCACCTGCACGTGTACTCCGGCGGGCAGGGGGTGTGGGACGACCGCAACCAGATCGCCGCGGTGCTGGGGCTGGACCGCGACGCAGTGACCGTCGAGCTGGTGTCCAACGGTGGCGCCTTCGGCGGGAAGGAGGACCTGTCCAACCAGGCCCAGACGGCGCTGGCCGCCTGGCTGCTGCAGCGACCGGTGAAGTGCACGCTCAGCCGCGAGGAGAGCCTGCTCGTCCACGCCAAGCGCCACCCGATCCGACTGACGTACCGGGCCGGCTGCGACGAGGAGGGCCGGCTCACGGCGCTCCACGTCCGGGCGGTGGGGGACTCGGGCCCCTACGCGTCGGTGGGCATGAAGGTCCTGGAACGGGCCGCGGGCCACGCCTCGGGCCCCTACGTCGTGCCCGCCATCGACGTCGAGGCCGTGGCCGTGCGCACCAACAACCCGGTGTGCGGCGCCTTCCGGGGCTTCGGGGCCAACCAGGCCCAGTTCGCCATGGAGGGGGTGCTGGACCGCCTCGCCGACCGCGTCGGCATCAGCGGGTGGGAGATCCGCAAGCGCAACGTGGTCCGGCCCGGTGTGGTCTGGGGACCGGGGCAGGTCATGGACGACGGCTGCCTCGGCGCCGAGCGCTGCCTCGACGAGGTGAAGGACGCCTACGACGAGGCCCGCGCCGCGGGCAAGGCCGTGGGCCTGGGTCTCGGCCTCAAGAACTCGGGCCTGGGCAACGGCTTCAAGGAGGTGACCGGCGCCGTCGTCCGCTTCGAGACCGACGGCACCGTCGAGGTCCGGCACGGCTGGACCGAGATGGGCCAGGGCATCCACACCGTGGCCCGGCAGGTGGCGGTCGAGGAGCTGGGCGTCGACCCCGAGCGGGTGCGGGTCGTGGTCGACACCACCCGCGAGCTGGGCCTGGGGCAGACCACCGGCAGCCGGGGCACCTTGATGGGGGCGGGGGCGGTGAAGGCCGCCTGCGAGGCGGCCCGGGCCGCGGACTGTGCCGTGGGCGTGGACCACCACGGCGAGTACCGGGTGGACTGGACCCAGAAGCTGGGCGACCCCGGGGTGACCAACCCCACGATCCACTCGACGTTCGGCTACGCAGCCCAACTGGTGGTGATGGACCGCGTCACCGGCGCCATCGAGCGGGTGCTGGCGGCCCACGACGTGGGCCGCGCCGTCAACCCCCTCCTGTGCGAGGGTCAGATCGAGGGCAGCGTGCACATGGGCCTCGGCTTCGCCCTGAGCGAGTCGTTCCCCGCCGACGAGGACGGCCGCCCCACGAACATGACGCTGCGCAGCCTGGGGATCCTGCGGGCCAAGGACGTGCCGCCCATCGACGTCGTGCTGGTCGAGTCCCCCCAGCCCGACTCGCCCTACGGCATCAAGGGGGTGGGCGAGATCGGCCTCGTCCCCACCGCCGGGGCCGTGGCCGCCGCCCTGCGTGACCGCGACGGCCGCTGGCGCACCGAGCTGCCCATGGCCGTCGGCGGCGGGACCGACTGATCGTGGACGGGGCCACCACCCCGGGCCTGGTCTGCGCCCACCACCACCTCTACTCCGCCCTGGCCCGGGGCATGCCCGCCCCGCCGCGGACGCCGACCTCGTTCCTCGAGGTCCTCCAGCAGGTGTGGTGGCGCCTCGACGTCGCCCTCGACCTGGACCTGCTGGCCTGGTCGGCCCGCCTCGGGGCCCTCGAGGCCCTCGAGTGCGGCACCACGGCGATCATCGACCACCACGAGTCGCCCTCGGCCATCGAGGGCAGCCTCGACGTCATCGCCGCCGCCTGTGCCGAGGTCGGCGTGCGCTCGGTCTGCGCCTACGGGGTGACCGACCGCTGGGCCGACGACGGCCGGGCCCAGGACCCCGCCGCCGGGCCGCCGGCGGGCATGACCGATGCGGCCCGCCGGGGCCTGGCCGAGGGCGAGCGCTTCCTACGGGCCGGGGGCCGGGGGATGATCGGCCTCCACGCCGCGTTCACCTGCAGCGACGAGACGCTCGAGGCGGCGGCCGGCCTGGCCCGGGACCTGGGGGTCGGGGTGCACGTCCACGTGGCCGAGGGGCCCGACGACGCCGACGCCGGCGCCCGGCTGGCTCCGTTGACCGACGACCGCTGGCTGCTCGTCCACGCCGTGCACCTCGACGAGGACGCCGGCCTGGCGGGCACGGTGGTCCACAACCCGCGCTCCAACATGAACAACGCCGTGGGCTACGCCCGCCCCGCCCGCTTCGCCAACCCCGTCGCCCTGGGCACCGACGGCATCGGTGCCGACCTGCTCGACGAGTTCCGCCTGGCCTTCGTGCGCCACCGCGAGGACGACCTGACCGCCACCCCTGAGGCGGCGTGGTCGTGGCTGGCGGCGGGCTGGGACCTGGTGCCCGAGGCCCGCGACGACGTCGTCACCTGGGGGTACGAGCCCATGGACCCCTGGTGCCTCGCCTACACGACCGACGTCCGCCCGCGACGGGTGGAGGTCGCCGGCGAGGTCGTGCTGGACGACGGTCGCCCCACCCGGGTCGACCCCGACGAGATCCGGGCCAAGGCGGCCGAGGCCGCCCAGCGCCTGTTCACCCGCCTGTGACCAGCCCCCGCCTCCCCCCGAAATTGCGTCGATCGGTTGCGGTGGGCGCAACGGATCGACGCCAGAAC
>CAYTJS010000227.1:0-6449 GCA_964438115.1 uncultured Iamiaceae bacterium | reverse complement strand
AACACACGAGGACGACGCGGTGACCGTCGCCTACACCACGACCCGGGACTTGGCCAGCTCCGCCTCGTCCACGGAGGTCCCGGTCGCCAGTTCCACGTCGGCAGTCTCGCATGCGGCGATGACCAGCGTGGGGGCCATTGGGCAGCCGGTTGCTCGTGGGCCTTCGCCGGTTCTTCGCCGGCCTGTGTTCTGCTGTGGGGAGGTCAGGGATCGGGAAGGGCCTCACGGTCGGCAGCCAGGATGGTTCGGTGCTCGCAGTGGGGGGTCCCCGGCGGCATGGGGCCGCGGCGCTTCTGGCGGTAGGAGGTCGTGTCGCCGCCCTGTTGCAGGCTGCCCCGCACCGGCTGCGGCCCAGCCGGTGGCGGATGAGTGATTCGGCGGGTTGGTCGAGGTCCCTGAGCCTGGGTGGCGAGTGGGGGACGTCCCGGTGGATGCGTTGCCGGCGGTGCCCACACGGAGGTGCCGGTCGACGTGTCGAGTACTGTCACGACATCGCGGCGCTGTGGTCGCTGTTCCTGGGCGTCCGGCCCGCGAGACAGGTGCTGGTGCTCAGACGCGAGGGCTGGCGCGACCATCGCGGAGCCCGTGGTTCTGAGGGTTGGTCAGGCGACGTCGAGGAACGCTCGGAGTGCCCGTCGGATGATGTCGCTCGTCGAGGTGTCCTCGGCCTCGGCTCGTTCGGAGACGGCGGCGCGCAGCTCCGGATCGAGTCGAACCGGGACGACCTCTGCCGGGCCGGAGCCCAGGCGGGGTCGGCCCCGGCGGGGCTTGAGCTGCTCGAGGTCGTAGTCGGTGGTCTCGACCTCGTCGGCGAGTGCCTCGATGTCGGCGTCGGTCAGTTCACGGCCGGTCTGGGTGCGGTAGGTCGTCGGATCAGGGGTCATGGGTGGACTCCGGTGTCAGGGAAGGAGGTCGTGGAACTGGGGTCGGAGGGCCATGGCGTGAATGACCAGGAGCACGTCATCACCGAGTTCGAGCAGGACGAGTTCGAGGAGGTTGCCCGCCAGATCGGGCCCGATGGCGAGGATCTTGGGCGGGTCCGCATCAGGCTCGAGGTCCACGACCACGAGTGCGTGGTCGAGGGCATGCCCGATGTCGGACTCGGTGGCACCGTGACGGAGGGCCGAGCGGTGAATGTCCACACCCTGTTATCGTATTACGACTACCCGTTCCTGGGAACCCCCAGGTTGCCCGGCCCGACCGGCCACTGATCGCTGATCTGACGGGGCGTCAGGTCTGGCCCTAGCCTCGGGGTCGATGGATCTCCGGTACACCGACGAGGAGCTCGCCTTCCGGGACGAGCTGCGGGCGTGGCTGGCCGAGGCGGTGCCTGCGGCCGGTCCGGCGCCCGACGAGGACGACTGGGACGCGCTGCGGGCCTACGACGCCGCCTGGCAGCGGACCCTGTTCGACGCCGGCTACGCCGGGATCAACTGGCCCGCCGAGTACGGCGGGCGGGGGGCGTCGCCGGTCGAGCACCTGATCTACCTCGAGGAGACCGAGCGGGTCGGCGCCCCCTACGTGGGCACCAACTTCGTCGGCCTCCTCCACGCCGGGCCCACGATCATGACCGAGGCCTCCGAGGAGCAGAAGGCGTTCCACCTGCCGGCCATCCTCAAGGGCGAGCACTGCTGGTGCCAGGGCTTCTCCGAGCCCCAGGCCGGGTCCGACCTGGCCTCGCTGCGGACCCGGGCGGTGCGGGACGGCGACGAGTACGTCATCAACGGCCAGAAGATCTGGACCAGCCACGCCCAGGTCGCCGACTACTGCGAGATGCTCGTCCGCACCGACCCCGACGCCCCCAAGCACAAGGGCATCTCCTGGCTGATCGTGCCGATGGACACGCCCGGCATCGACATCCGTCCGCTGGAGACGATCCGGGGCACCCGGGAGTTCTCCGAGGTCTTCCTCGACGACGTGCGGGTGCCGGTGGCCAACCGGGTGGGCGACGAGAACGACGGGTGGCGGGTGGCCATGGTCACCTTCAGCTTCGAGCGGGGCACGGCCTTCGTGTCCGAGATGCTCGCCTCGATGCAGCTGGTGGCCGACCTGGCCGAGATCGCCAAGCGGGTCACCAGCCACGGCGCCACGGCCTGGGAGGACCGGGGCCTGCGCCGCGAGCTGGGCCACCTGGCCGCCGAGCTCGACGCCCTCTGGGCGCTGACCCGGCGCAACATCAGCCAGGCCGCCCGCGACGGGGTCCCCGGGGTGGGCGGCTCGGTGTTCAAGCTGGCCTACTCCGAGGTGCGCCAGAAGCTGGGCGACCTGGCCGACCGCATCCTCGACCGGGCGGCGCTGTCCCTCGACGACCTCGACGGGATCGCCAACGCCCGTCACGTGCAGGGCCGCCTGCACGCCCTGTCCATCTCCATCGCCGCCGGCACCACCCAGATCCAGCGGAACATCGTGGGTGAGCGGGTGCTGGGCCTGCCGAAGGAGCGCTGAGTCGTGGATCTCGAGCTGAACGAGGACGAGGCCGCCCTCCAGGAGGGCATCCGGTCGTTCCTGGCCGGCCGCTTCGACATGGAGGCGGTGCGGGCCCAGGCCGACGGCCTCGACCGGGGCCGCTGGCAGGAGCTGGCTGACACCGGCGTCTTCTCGCTGCGGGTCCCCGAGGCCGACGGCGGCGTCGGGCTGGGCACCACCGAGGCCGTGCTGGTCTTCGAGGAGCTGGGCCGCTCCCTCGTCCCCGGCCCCGTGCTGGCCACCCACCTCGCCGCCGGCCTGGTCGACGGCGCCACCGACGGCTCGACGGTCGTCGGCCTGGTCGAGCGGCCCCGTGAGGTGCTCCTCGTCGAGCACCTCGCCGACCTCGACGTCCTGCTCGCCGTGGACGACGACGGCGTCTGGCGGCTCGACCCCTCGGCCCTCGACGCCACGCCGGTGGCCCGGCCGCTCGACCCACTGACCCCGCTGCACCAGGTCGTCGCCCTCCCGCCGGGGGAGCAGGTCGCCGGTCCTGACGTGGTCGCCGCCTGGCGTCGGGACGGGGTCGTGCTCGTGGCCGCCCAGCTCCTCGGCATCGCCGCCGCCACCACCGAGCTGGCCGTGGCCTATGCCGGCGAGCGCGAGCAGTTCGGCAAGCCCATCGGGGCCTTCCAGGCGGTCAAGCACCTGTGCGCCGACATGCTCACCCGGGCCGAGCTGGCCCGGGGGATCGTCTACGCCGCCGGGGCCACCCTCGACGGCCGGGGCGTCGACCCCGTCGAGCGCCTGGTGCGGGCGGCCAAGATCGCCGCCGGTGACGCCGCCAAGGCCAACGGCAAGTCCTGCATCCAGGTCCACGGCGGCATGGGCTTCACCGCCGAGGTCGACGCCCACCTCTACCTGAAGCGGGCCATCCTGCTCGACACCGTGTTCGGCTCGGTCGACGAGCACGCCGAGGCCATCAGCGCCCAGCTCTGATCGCCCCTGGGGGCCGTGCCCCCGGTTCGGCCCCGGCTGGCTCCCCCTCGCCGCCGGGTCTGGGGTCCCGCCGCCAGAACGGGCGGCGCTCCAGGCGGTCCCAGGCCAGACAGACGACGGCGGCGTAGAGCCAGCCGACGAACACGTCGACGAGGTAGTGCTCGCCGCTCGCCACCAGGGTGAAGGCCATCAGCAGGGGATAGGCGACGAGGACCGACCGCCCGACCCGCCCGAACGACGGCCACAGCATCCAGGACACCAGGAGCGAGTACCCGGCGTGCAGCGACGGGATGGCGGCCACCAGGTTGGCCGTGCGCTGGCCCAGTTCGAGCACGTCCTGGGCGATGTCGAGGTTGAGCACCCCCCAGCCCCACGCCGCCGTCCGCAGGACCGGGTCCAACTCGCCCTGCTCGGCGGCCAGCCACGGCGGGACCGCCGGGAACAGCAGGAAGGTCACGGCGGCGGTGAAGCTGAGCGTCACGAAGCGGCGGACGAAGGCCCAGTAGCGGGGGCGGTCCCGCAGCCAGAACACGGCGGCCACCACGAACGACACGAAGAAGTGCGAGACGTAGGTGAGGGTGAGGATCACCCACCACCAGGCCCGCTCCCCGCGGGCCAGGGCGGCCTTGTCGTAGAGGACCTGCTGCAGGCGCACGGTGGGGACCTCGCCGAGGCCCAGCCACTGGTCGGCGACCAGTTGGGGGCGGACGTGGGCTGTGATGTCGAGGTACTCGTCGGCGGCCCCCCGGGTGAGGTCGTAGAGCACGAGCACCAGGGCGACCGGCAGCCAGTCGCGCAGGACCCGCCACGGCCCGCCGGCGGGGGACCCGATCGACAGCGTCACCAAGGCGCCGGCCAGCCACAGCAGGATCTGCTCGCGGTCGAGCGGGACGCCGTTGGTGCCCCACCAGGCCAGGAGGGCGCCGACATAGGCGCCGATGAGGACCGCCCGGACCACCGGTAGCCAGGGCGGCCGTGGCGGGGTCGGCGGACCAGTCGGCGGTGGCGGGAGGCTGGTGTCGACGACGCCCGTCACGCCCACCCCGGCAGCAGGAGGCGCAGGTCGGCGGCGTCCGGGGCGAGGGCCACCCCGCCGAGGAGCGGGAGCACGAACCAGAAGGCGGCACCGGTGAGGACCGCCAGGGCCAGGGCGGTCCGCCGCCCGGCCCGCCGGGGCAGGTGGTCGAGGGCGGCCACGACGGCCAGGGCCAGGAACGGGACCAGGCTCACGGCGTAGTACGAGTACACGTCGCGGCCGCCGAGCATCCAGGGCACCCACTGCGACGCGGCGAGGGCCACCAGGAGGCCCGCCGTGTCGTCCCGGCGGCGGACGGCGATGACCGTCAGCGCACCGAGGGCGACCAGGCCCGCCAGCCAGCCCACCGGGTTGGCCAGGGCCAGGACCCGCGCCCGGGTCGGACCGTCCTCCGCGGTGCAGGTGCCGTCGTCGAGATCGGCGGGGACGTCGGCCATCGCCGGCAGGCAGGGCTTGCGGAACAGGTCCGACGGCTCGCTCTGCAGGACCCAGGTCCACGCCGGCGCCGCCTCGACGTTGTCGACCTCGAGACCGGCGTGGAACTCGACGAGGTCGCGCTGGTGCTCCACCCACACGACGCCCCGTTCGAGCACGCCCAGGCGGCAGGGCCGTTCGGTGCCGCAGTGCTCGAGGCCGGCGGCGGTCTGCTCGGCGTTGGCCAGCCACGGGACGAAGGCCAGGACGTACACCGCCACGGGGACCAGGGCGAGGGTGGCCAGCGAGGTCGCCGTACGCCGGCGGCGGGGGCGTCCGGGGGCGGCCGCCCGACGTTCCAGCACGACGATCACCGTGGCGACGACCGGCCACGTCCACACGGCCCCCCACTTCACGGCCAGACCGGCGCCGAGGGCGGCGGCGGCCAACCACCGCCACCACCGCAGCCGAGCCGGGTCGGCCCGGTGGGCCACGGCGGCCAGGGCCGCCCAGCCGGCGACGGTCACGAAGAGGGCGACGAAGACGTCGAGCAGGCCCAGGCGGCCGGTGACGTAGGCGATCCCGTCCAGGGCGACGAGCAGGCCCCCCAGCGCGGCCAGCCAGGGGTCCCGGGTCACGGCCCGGGCGGCCAGCCAGGTGACGAGGACGAGGGCGACCCCCGCCAGCAGGGCTGCCAGCCGCCAGCCGGTGGGCGTGAACCCGAGCAGGCGGATGCCGCCGGCGATCAGCCACTTGCCCAGCGGCGGGTGGGCGGGGGCGGGCTCGACGCCGTGGCGCAGCAGGTCGGCGGCGTCGAGGGCGTAGTACACCTCGTCGAACACGAAGGCCCGGGGCCGGTCGAGCCGGGGCAGGCGGGTGGCGAGGGTGAGCAGGGCGAGGCCGAGGCCGATCAGGAGGTCGGTGCGGCGTCGGGGGGTCCCCGTCGGCGGGGCCTCGACGGCACCGTCGTCCTCGACGGTGCTGGTCACAGGTCCTGGCAGGTCCCGACGAGGCGGCTGGCCCCCGAGGTGCCGACCGGGCCGTCCGCCGGCCCGAGGCGGTCGCCCGCCTCGGCGATGGCGGCCTCGAGGGCGGCGTACCAGGCGGCCGGGTCGTCCCGGAACGCCGCCGGCCCGAGCGGGTCGGCCTTCGGGTCGGCGGCCCGGACGGCGTCGAGGAGGTCGGGGTCGGCCAGGGCGCGGGCGGTGACCCGCTCGCGGAGGGAGGCACAGGTCCGGCGGGCGGCCTCGAGCTGCTGTTCGTCGAGGCGCTCGTCGGCGCAGCCGGTCACCAGCGGGGCGAGGGCGACGGCGAAGACGAGGGTCGCGGCCCCGAGGCGTCGGCGCCGCGCCGCACCGATCACGGGGGTCCGGGAGGCCACGATCCCCGGACCCTAGCGAGGCCCCCGGACCGCCTCGCCGTCGGGGGCCACCGGCTAGGTTCACGGCGGCGACCGCCCCCGACGCACGAAAGGGCCACGACATGAGCGACCAGGGAGGCACCCCCGAGGCCGGCTGGCACCCGGACCCCCACGGCCGGCACGAGTACCGCTACTGGGACGGCTCGGCCTGGACCGACCAGGTCTCCGACGGCG
>CAYTJS010000226.1:0-6449 GCA_964438115.1 uncultured Iamiaceae bacterium | reverse complement strand
GCGGAGCCGGTGGCGGGGGCGGCGGTCGGCGGGGCCGCCCCGCCGCCCGCGGCCGTGAGGGCCTCCTCGACCAGGCGCTGGGCCTCCTCGATGCGGCGCTCGTAGGTGGCCAGGTCGCCCTCCTGCAGAGCGGCCTCGGCTTCCTCGAAGGCGTTCTCGGCCCGGGCCAGCAGCTCGGCCACCTCGGCGCCGGGGGTCGTGGGCTCGCCACCGTCGTCGGGTTGGTCGCCGTCGTCGGGGGCCGGGGCGTCGGCCTGATCGCGGTCGCCGGGCGCCTCCAGCGTCTCGGGGGCGTCCCCGAAGATCCGGACGAGGGCCTCCCGCAGGGTGTCCTCCATGACGATCTCGTCGCCGTAGGCCACGATCACCCGCCGCAGGCGGGGCTGGGGCGTCTGACCCTCGGCCTGGGTGTAGAGCGGCCGGACGTAGAGGATCGACTGCTCGATGGGGATGAGCAGGAGGTTGCCGAGGCGCACGTCGGAGCCCTGCTGGTCGAGCAGGGTGATCTCCTGGGCCACCTCGGTGTCGCTGAGGATGGCCGAGTTGACCAGGCTGGGGCCGTCGACGTCGCCGCCCTGGACCTCGAAGACCTCGATCTCGCCGTAGTTCTCCGGGTCGCTCTTGGCCACCATGAAGGCGGTCAGCTCCCGGCGCTCGGTGTCGCCGGAGGTGGGTACGAACGAGCGCAGGATGAGGAAGTCCTCCTGGTCCTCCTCGGGCAGGCGCATGAGGAGGTACTGCGGGTCGATGCGCCGTTCCTCGCCCAACTCGATCTCGCCCGTCTCGGGATTGGTCGTCTGGGTCTGGGGCACCGGCGCCGTCGAGGTGCCGGGATCCTGGGCCACGGCCCAGGCGCCGGCCTGCTCGTAGAAGTCGCGGGCCTCGTCGATGTGGTAGCGACCCCAGGTGGTGGTCTGGATGCGGAACAGGTCCTCGGGGTAACGCAGGTGCTCCCGCAGGGCCGGGGGCATGGCCTCCATGTCGGCGAAGAGGCCGGGGAAGGCGTCGCCGTAGGCGCGGATGATCGGATCCTCGCCGTCGACCACGTAGAAGTCCACGGTGCCGTCGTAGGTGTCCACCACCGCCTTCACCGAGTTCCGTACGTAGTTGAACGAGTGGTTCAGGCCGCTGGCGGGCTCGAGCTGGTCGGTCGTGGCCCGCTGGGCGTAGGGGTACTGGGCGGTGGTCGTGTAGCCGTCGAGCACGTAGACGATGCGGCCGTCCACCACCACGGGGTAGGGGTCGGCGTCCCAGTGCAGGAACGGCGCCAGCTCGGCGACCCGGTCCTGGACGTCACGGATGTAGATGACCCGGCTGTCGCCGGTCACGAAGTCCGAGATCAGGGGCTCGACCTCGCCGAAACGCAGGGCGAAGGCCGCCTGGCGCAGCCAGGAGCCCATGGGCACCCCGGCCTGGCCGTCGTAGCGGACGGTGACCGTCCCGCCCGCGCTGTCCTGGAAGTCGATCTCGTCGCGGCTGGCCCCGACCACGGCATAGCCGTCGAGGTTCTCGCCCACGTAGATGGCGGGCTGCTCGACCTCGAGGGCGGGGGCGTCGGCGGTCACCGGGATGTCGCGCAGGACGAAGTTGGGCTGGCCCTCGGCGGTCACGGCGTTGGCCGGGGCGGCCACGGCGCCGTAGCCGTGGGTGTAGGCCACCCGCTGGCCCTCCCAGGAGCGCTGGGGGATGCCCGAGGTCGACAGCTCACGGGCCGAGATGACGACCTGGGTGGTGCGACCGTCGATCTCGTACCGATCCACGTCGAGGTCGTCAAGGCGGTAGAAGGGCCGTTCGGACTGGAGCTGCTGGTAGGTGTCGGCCACCACGGCGGGGTCGAGGAGGCGGATGTTGCGGATGGTCGCCTCGTTGTCGAGCAGTTCCCGGGTGGTCAGGTCCTCGTCGGCGTCGAAGGTGCGGGTCTGCACCTCGGCCAGCCCCATGGCGGCCCGGGTGGCGGCGATGTTCTCGGCGATGTAGGCGGCTTCGCGATCGGACTCCGCGGGCTCGACTTGGAAGCGCTGGATCAGCGACGGGTAGATGCCGCCGGCCACGATGGCGACGAAGCCCCACAGGCCCACGGCCAGGACCGGCAGCACCCAGCCCCGGCGCCAGATGTTCACCACCAGCAGGACCACCGACAAGAGGGCGATCATCAGCAGGAGGTGGATGGCGGGCAGCTCGGCGTTGACGTCGGTGTAGAGGGCGCCGTCCACGGTCCCCCGGGTCGAGAGCGTGAGCTGGTAGCGGGCCAGCCAGTAGTCGGCCACCTTCACCAGGGCGAGCAGGGCCAGCAGCAGCGACAGGTGGGCCTTGACCTGCGGCGTCACCCGCGGGCCGGGGTTCTGCACCCGGATCCCACCGTTCAGGTAGTGGGCCACCGCGGTCACGATGAGCACGATGACCAGGGCGGCGAAGAGCCAGGCCACCACGAACGACAGGAACGGCAGCCGGAAGACGTAGAAGCCGACGTCGGTGCCGAACTGCGGGTCGGTCACCCCGAAGTCGACGCTGTGGGTGAAGAGGAGCCACTCGTTCCACTGACTCGAGGCCCCCGCCCCGGCGATGACGGCGAAGAGGGCGGCGACGCCCACCCGGATCCATCCGGTGCGTTGGTCGGTGATCTCGTGGTAGCGCCGCAGCAGGTCGTCCTCGGGACCGGGGACCCGGTACCGCGGGGCGATGCGGTCGGCGATGACCAGGTTCACCAGGCACAGCACGAAGAAGACGCCGATGAAGATGGCGGCCAGGCTGACCTTGGCGCCCAGGATGGTGCGGAAGGCGGCCTCGCGGCCCAGGTCCTCGAACCACAGGTAGTCGGTGTAGAAGCCGGCGATCCCGCGCAACGACGTGATGAGGAGGAAGAGGCCGACGGCGGCGACGACGAGGGCGATCCGCGCTCGTCGGGAGAGCCGCCGCTGGCGCGGTCGGCGCGGTGGCGGCATGTCCGAAGGGGCCCGCATGAGGTGCGCAGCCTAACGACGGGCGTCGCCGGAGGGTCCGCGCCCCCCGATCAGCCCTCCGCCAGGGCCTCGGCGGCGGCCCGAGCGGCGGGCTCGGCCAGGCGGTCGGTGCGCCAGCCCCGGAAGGCGTCGCGGACGGCCCGGACCCGGTCGTCGGGCTCCTCCCCCGCCGCGGCCAGGCGGGCCGTCAGGTCGACCTGGACGCCCTCGGCCACCTCGGCGGCGAGGCCGGTGGCCACGGCGGCGACGTCGACACCGGCACCGAGGTCCTCGTCGCGGAGGCGGGTCTCGGCGAGGGAGGCCAGCCGGGCGACCCGGGCCTCCTGCGGAGCCACCTCGGTCAGGACCTCCTCGGCACCGAGCCGGCCCCGGCGGTCCTGGCGGAGCCGGTCCAGCACCTGGTTCTGCTCGTCGGCCAGGGCCCGGCGCAGCCGGCGGGCCAGGTCGTCGGCCAACACGGCCACCCGGTCCTCCTCGACCACGGCGGCGGCCGGGGCCTCGATCGGGTCCGGGGCCGGGGCCGGCACGACCTCGTCGGTGGGGTCGGGCGTCCCGACGACCAGCTCCTGCTGCTCCTCCTGCTCGGCGGCGGCAGAGGCGTCGGCCTCGTCGGCCCGCAGGCGGTCGAACAGGGGCACGACGTCGGCCTCCGGGGCCGGTTCCTCGACCTCGGGCTCCGGCGTCGGTTCTTCGGGCTCGGCCTCGACGGGGCCCAGGATGCGCAACTCCTCGAAGGCGGCCACGGTGGGCTCGACCTCGACCAGGGGCGGCAACTCGTCGGGGTCGTCGGACCCCCCGGTGCGCTCGGCGGTCGCCGCCGCCAGCTCGGCGGGCGTCGGGGGGTCGAGGATGGGCAGGCCCGCGGCCCGGGCGGCGTCGATCTCGGCCTCCATGGCGTGGAGGTCGTCCTCGCCCACCAGGTCGTCGGCGGGGCCGGCCCGGCCGGCCCGCTGGGCGGCGGCGGTGGCCGCCGGGAGGGCCAGGCCCAGCTCGGCGGTGGCCTCTTCGACGGTCTGGCCCACCACCTCGTAGGCCTCGAGCAGGCGCTCCCGGCCCGCCCGGAGCTGGTCGATCTGGCGGCGCAGCACCCGCCGGCGACGGATCAGGTCCTCGAGGATCCGTCGGCGCACGAGCTGGGCCTCGGCGACCAGCTCCCGCCCCCGGGTCTTGGCCGTGGCCAGCTCGGTGGTGGCGTCGGCCCGGGCCTCGGCCAGCTCGGTCTCGAGGGCGGCCACCGTGGCCCGCAGCTCGGCCTCCCGCTCCTGGGCCGCCCGGAGGGCGTCGGCGGCGTCGCCGAGCAGCGCTCGCACCGCCTCGGGGTCCACCCCCCGGAAGGCGTGGGGCAGCTCGATGCCGAGCAGGCGGTCGGCATCGGAGTCACCCGGGTCGCTCACCCACCCGATGCTACGGGGGGCGACCCCGTCACGTCGGCGTCGGGGCTGCCAGCTCGCTCGTGTCCCCGCCCAGGTCGTCGAGCACGGCCAAGGCGTCGTCGAGGGTCGCCACCGGGACGATGCGCAGGTCGTCGCCCACCCGACGGGCGGCCTCCTCCTCCTCGCCGGCCGGCACGAGGAAGACCTCGGCCCCGGCGTCGCGGGCGGCGATGGCCTTGAACTCCACGCCACCGACGCGACCGACCCGGCCCAGGCCGTCGATGGTCCCGGTCACCGCCACCTGGCGGCCCCCGGTGAGGTCGCCCTCGGTGAGGACGTCGAGCACCGCCAGGGTGAAGGCCAGGCCCGCGGAGGGACCGCTCACCGAGCCGGCGTCGATGCTGACGTCGAAGGGGTAGTCCAGCTCGAGGTCGCGGGTGGTGAGCCCGGCCACGCCGAGGAAGGGGGCCTCGGGGTCGTCGGGGAACGCACCCAGCTCGACGACCTCGCGCCGGCGCTCGCCGTCGGGGTCCTCGAGGACGAGGGCCAGCTCGGCGCCGGGGGCCCGGGCGTCGATCTCGGTCACCAGCTCCTCGACCCGGTCGACGGGTCGGCCCCCGGCCCGCACCACCGTGTCACCGGGCTCGATGACCCCGTCGGCGGGAGCGTCGGGCACGGTCGCCTCGACGGTGGCGCCGGTCCCCGACACCACGTCGTAGCCGAGGTGCTCCAGGGCCACGACCACCGCCGTGTCCTGGCTGGCGTCCATGAGCTGACGGTTGACCTGCTGGTTCTGCGAGGGAGTCTGGTCGCCGTCGATCTGCTCCCGGGGCACCAGGTCGACGTCGTCGGAGAGCCAGGCGCCCAGGGCCTCGAGTCCGTTCACCCCGTCGATGAGGACCGTGGTGAACAGGATGTCGTCATCGGAGGGGAAGGTCTCGACGCCGGACACCTGGACGGCGGGCTCGGTGGGTCGGGCCCCGCCCGGTCCCAGGGCGTAGTACGGCAGCTCGATGATGAGGGCGGCCACCAGCGCCCCGACGACGAGGAGGCCGAGGGCGCCGAGTACCCATGGCCACCGGCGACGCCGGCGCGCCACCCCGGGCGCGGGCGGGTGATCAGGGGGAGGCACGGGTAGGGTCGGCGGTGTCGTGTCCACGGTCGTGCTGACCCTCGTGGTGGTCGCGGGTTCGTTCGTCGTCGCCGCGGTCGCGGCCCGCGACGGCGATCGGCAGCCTGCCACGGTCCTGCGCCGAAGCCACCGCGCCCCGGCCCCGACCCCCGACGCGACCGCCCTCGAGGGAGCGGTCACCGTCGAGCAGGTCGATCCCCACCCCAGCCCCTGGGTCCGGCTGCGGGCCGCCCTGGTGCTGGTGCTGATCGTGGGGGCCTTCGGCGTGGTCATCGCCCTCGCCGTGGTCACCGGGGTGACCCTGGTGGGCGAGGTGCTGGAGACGGCCGTCGAGTGACCCCCGGGTAGGGGTCAGCGACCGAAGAGCCCCCGGCGCGTGCCCAGGCCCTCGGTGGGTTCGTCGTCGCCGACGGGGCCGGGACCCTCGAAGGCGGCCGGCTCGGGGAGGGCGTCGACCACGGCGGTGTCCGCCGACGGGGCGACGAACGAGGGCACCGGGTCGGCGTCGAGGCCGAGACCCATGGGCTCGGCCCGGTCGGCCGCCGCCACCTCCGGCTCGGCCCAGCCCCCGGCGTCGAAGGCCGGGGTGGGTGCCTCGTAGGCGGCCGGGGCCTCGTAGGCGGGAGCGGGGCCTTCGTAGGCCGGGGCGTCGTAACCGGCGCCGAAGCCGTTGGCCTCCACGGCGGTGCCCCCGGGGCCGATCTCCACCTTGAAGTACGGGCGGAAGTCGAAGTTGACCTCCTCCATGCGGAAGATTCGAGCACCGTCCACGCCGTCACCGTTGCGGAGGCGCTCCACGAAACGGACCGCCTCGTCGAGCTCCTCCGCCTGGTGGTACCCCGGCTGGCCGTCGGCGGTGCGGTAGATCACCATGTGCGACAAGGCCGTCTCCTTCTCGTGTTGCCTGCTCGCGTCTCTTCGGCGCCCACCCGCCAGACTTGAGGGATGGGCCCCCGTCCCTCCCCCGCCGAGGTGGCCCTGGCC
>CAYTJS010000225.1:0-6505 GCA_964438115.1 uncultured Iamiaceae bacterium | reverse complement strand
CGAAGTCCAGCCACTCGGTGGTGGTCTTCGTGCGGAACACGTCGCGCAGGATGGCCTGCAGCTCGCGGTTGCCCTTGGCGTGGTCGGCGTACTTGGAGCCGGGCCAGCGCTCGAAGAGCTCGGGGCGACCGATGCCCTCGCAGAAGTTCTTCCAGAACGCCTGCTCGGAGGCCATGAACAGGACGTGGGCGTCGGCCGACTCGTAGAGCTGGTAGCGCACGCCCTCGCGCATGCCGGCCAGACCCGGGGCCCGGCGCTCGTAGCCGTCCGAGGCGTTGCCGGTGACCTCGTCCTCGGGCCGGTCGTACGCCAGCCAGGTCTCGATCCGGTACCAGTCGAGGTAGGCGGCGGCATCGGACTGGGCCAGCTCCATCTGGCAGCCCTCGCCGGTCTCGCGGGCGCGGATGATGCCGGCCAGGAGGCCGACGGCCCCGAGCATCGGGCCGACGTTGATGCCGATGTTGGGCATCTCGGGGATGCGGGTGAAGCCGTCCTCGTCGACCTCGGGCGGGATCAGGCCGGCCCAGGTGTCGTAGGCGATGCCGTGGCTGGGCAGGTCCCGGTAGGGGCCGGTGGCGCCGTAGCCCGACAGCGTGCAGAACACGATCTTCGGGTTGACCGCCTTCAGGTCCTCGTAGCCCAGCCCCCGCTTGGCCATGGCCCCGGGGCGCATCGCCTCGACCACGGCGTCGGCGCCGCGCACGAGGTCCTTGTAGACCTCGACGCCCTCGGGGGTGCGCAGGTCGAGGGTGATGGACCGCTTGCCCCGGTGGGTGTGGAGGTGCAGCAGCGACACCCCCTCGACGATGGGCCAGGTCATCTGGCGGATGTAGTCCCCCTGGGGCGGTTCCACCTTGATGACGTCGGCGCCGAGGTCGGCGAGGAAGGTGGCGATGAGGCCGGGGCCCAGCAGCGAGCTCTCGATCACCCGCACACCGGCGAGGAGGGCAGGACGGTCGGTCATGGCGATTTCCTAGCGGCCCGGCGCCGACAGATGAAATCCAGTGCGGGCATTCACCCGGGGCGGGGCGGGGGTCACCGGCCGTCGAGGGCGAAGGGGTTGAGGAACTGTCGGCCCCAGAGGCCGGCTCGCTCCTCGGTGGTCAGCGCCGCGGCGTCGCACGCCTCGGCCCAGCCCTCCTCGATGGCGGCGATCTGCTGCTCGACGATGTCGCGCGCCTCGGCCGGGGACAGGAGGTAGGTCGCCGCCCGCTCGACACAGCCCGCCACCTGGCTCAGCCGGTACCCGTCGGCCCCGATCGCCATCGCCTGGGACGCCTCGCCGCCGCTCCGCTCCTGGGGGCAGAGGTCGTAGGCGGGGGTGAGGGTCAGGACCTCGCCGTCCCAGAAGGCCGCGTGGTTCCGGGCGTGGTCGTCGGTGTTGCCGATGAGGATGCTGAAGGCGATCCGGGCGAACAGCTCCCGCACGGTCGCGGCCGGGTCGGTGAACCGGGCCCGGATCTCGTTGGCCAGGTCGGCGTAGGACGCCCCCACCCCGAGCTCGCCCAGCCGGAGGATCGTCCGGGCCGACACCATCAGTCGCCGCCGACCCCCTCCGGGCCGGTCGAAGCGCTCGACGAGGAGGACGTGGCGGCCCTGTACCCGCCGGTACTCGACAGGCGCGACGTCGAGGCCGGCTCGGGCGGCGAGGGTCATGGCCACGAACTCGGCCTGCACCACCGGCCGGGTGTCGGTGGACCGGGCGAACTTGGCGATCAGGGCCCGGTCGCCGTCCTCGACCGTCGCCTTCGGTCGGGCGCCGCCCACCGAGGTCCCGTGAAGCAGGGCCGCGTCGAGGTCGGGGGGCAGTGGTGCTCCCGCCTCCACCAGCTCGGTTGCTCGCAGCAGGTCGTCGAGGGCGACGGCGCCGCCGGTCCGGGGGCGGTACTCGGTGGGGGAGGCCTGGAAGTCCAGCGCCCCGATCCGAGACGAGCCCGACTCGAGGAGGTAGGCCAACGGGGCCAGCTCCCTCCCGTGGCGGTGCTCGAGCAGCCGGCGACCCCAGGCGTCGGGGCCGGCGTCGCTGATGCAGCCGGGCATCGACGTCAGCTCGGGGGCCTGGACGCCCCGCTCGAGCGGGAGTTCCGGCAGGTACAAGGCGATGGCGTCAGGGCGCTCCAGGTAGCGCTGCCCGTAGGCGAACGTGACGAGCTCGCCCTGCTGGTCGAGGCGCCCGCACGGGACCGGCTCGGCCGCACCGGGGAGCCACACCCAGACGAAGGCGACGTCAGGACCGTCGGTGGCCACGGGTCAGAAGTCGTCGTCGACGGGCCGCAGTCGTCGGCGCACCGACGAGGGGAGGAGCGCCAGCCGCCCCTCCACCTGCTCCCGGCTGGCCCGCACCTCGCTCGCCTCGGCGCCGAAGAGGGGGACGCCGACCAGGGCCGCGGCCTCCAACGCCGTGCCGAGGGCCACGCCGGGATCCCCGCGCTCGACCTTCCCCAGCGTCACCTCCGAGACCCCGACCCGTTCGGCCAGGTCACGTTGGGTCCACCGCCGATCGTGCCGGCCCTGGCGCACGAGGGCCCCCAGCAGGCGGGCCGCCTCCCGTGCCGCTGGCGTCATCGGGCGCCGTGTCGCCGTCATGAACCATAGAATACTGCGGCTGAAGGCCGTCTGGCATCAGTATTCTTGTGTCTGCGGCTGGTCAGGCCTGGTGGCAGTGCTTGGCCTTGCGGCCGCTGCCGCAGGGGCAGGGGTCGTTGCGGCCCGCCCGGGCCAGCACGTCCATCACCTCGTCGGCGTGGCGGCCCCCGCGCAGCAGGTCGGCCATCACCCGCATCAGCCCGTCGACGTGGGTGAAGAACGCCTTGTAGCCGGCGCACAGGTAGTTGAGCCCGGGTTCGCCGTCGGGGGTGAGGATGAAGCGGTTCTTCGGGCACTCGCCGTTGCAGGCGAAGCGCACCTCGCAGTCGAGGCAGTACCGCGGGAGCGTGTCGGCCTTGGCCTGGCCGAAGGCCCGCTGCTGGTCGGAGCCCATCAACTCGACCAGGTGGGTCTCCATCAGGTTGCCGAGCAGGTGGTCGGGCTCGACGAAGTGGTCACAGGAGTACACGTCGCCGTTGTGCTCGAGGGCCACGGCGTCGCCGCAGGTGCGCCGGAAGATGCACAGGGGCGGGTCCATCCCCAGCCAGGCCGCCAGCGCGGTGTCGAAGTGGGTGAGGAACACCCGGCCCACGTCGTGGGTGACCCACTCGTCGAAGACGCCGCTGAGGAAGGCGCCCCAGGCCTCGGGGTCGACGGAACGGTCGGTGACGGTGTCGCCCTCCTGGAAGCCCGTGTCGTTGTCGCGCTCGACGATGGGGATGAGCTGGATGTGCTCGGCGCCGAGGTCGTCACGGAAGAAGCGGTACACCTCGAGGGGGGCGTGCTGGTTGGCGGCGTGGACGGTGCAGAGCACGTTCCAGTCGACGCCGTGGGCCTGGAGGAGGTCCAGGCCCTTGCGCACCTTGGCGAAGGTGGGCTCGCCCCGCTTGTCGACCCGGTAGGCGTCGTGGAGCGCCGGCGGCCCGTCGATGCTGATGCCGACCAGGAAGCGGTGGCGGGCGAACAGCTCGCACCACTCGTCGGTCAGCAGGGTCCCGTTGGTCTGGATGGTGTGGTGGAGGCGCTGGCCCGGGGCCTTCAGCTCCTCGGCCAGGGCCACGGCCCGTCGGAAGAAGTCGACGCCCATCAGCGTGGGCTCGCCGCCCTGCCAGGCGATGGTCACCTCGGGCTGGGTGTGGGCCTCGATCAGTTGGCGGAGGTAGGCCTCGAGCACGTCGTCGGCCATCCGGAACCGGTCGCCGGGGTAGAGGGTCTCCTTCGACAGGAAGAAGCAGTACTCGCAGTCGAGGTTGCAGATCGGCCCCGTCGGCTTGGCCAGGACGTGGAACGACGGCGGCGCCGTGGGCGGGCGGTCGGCGGGCAGGGCCGGGGACGTCCGCTTCGTCGTGAGCTCGACCGGCTGGGCCGCCATGGGCAGGACGCTACGGTGCCGCGTCGGGGTCGGCGCCCTCGGGGCGGTCGGCCCCGGCGGCCTCGACGGCGGCGGCCACCGTCGGGTGCAGGTGCTCCCGGCCGATGCGCTCGATCAGCCCGGCCCGGGCGAGCCGTTCCCGCAAGGGGGCCGTGGCCCGGGCCATCCGGAAGGTGATGCCGGCGTCGGCCAGGTCGTCGATCAGCTCGGTGAGGGCGACGGCCCCGGCGGTGTCGAGGTCGTTCATCCCGTCGGCGTTGAGCACGACCGTGTGGACGGGGTCGGGGGTGCCCTGGATGGCCTCGGCGACCCGGCCCTTCACGTAGTCGGCGTTGGCGAAGAACAAGGGGGCACCGAGCCGGTAGACGAGGACCCCGGGGGTGCGCTGGGCCGTGCGGTGCACCGACACGTCGCCCCAGCGATCGAGGCGGGGCACGTACCCGAGCACGGCGTCGTGGGGGCGGGCGGCCCGTCGGACCATGTCGACCATGGACAGGGCGGCGGCCACGAGGATCCCGGCCAGGACGCCGAAGAGGACGACGGCGGCCAGGCCGACCACGGCGATGAGGGTCTCGGCCCGGCTGACCGCTCGCAGCGACCGCCAGTCGGCCGGGCTGACCAGGGTCCACGCGCCGTAGACGATGACCGCGCCGAGCACGGCGTCGGGGAGGTCGGCGAGGGGGGCCGTCAGGAAGAGGAGGACGACCCCGACGGTGGCCACCGATGCCACCGAACCGATCTGGGTGCGGACCCCGAGCTCCTCGTTGACGGCCGTGCGGGAGTTGCTGTTGCCCACCGGGAAGGCGCCGCTGATGCCGGCGGTGAGGTTGGCCACGCCCAGGGCCAGGAGCTCCTGGTCGGCGTCGACGTGCTGGCGGTGGCGGCCGGCCACCGCCCGGGCGGTGAGGATGCTGTCGGCGTAGACGAGGAAGAGCAGGCCGATGGCCAGCGGGATCAGTTCCAGCAGGTCGGTCAGGCCCACCCGGGGCCAGGTCAGCTCGGGCAGCCCGCTGGGGACGGCACCGAGGGTGGCCACGCCGTGGTCGGCCAGGTCGAGGGCAGCCCCGGCCACGATGCCGGCCACGACGACGATGAGAGCTCCGGGGGAACGCGGGAGCCACCGCCGGAACGCGAACAGGGCGAGCAGGGCCAGCACCGCCACGGCGAGGGTGGTGACGGAGAGGTCGTCGAGACCGACCACCACGTCGGCCAGCTCGCCGATCGGGCCGTCGGCGGCCCCCCGGCCGCCCGTCCTCTTGGCCCGCGGGCCGCCCCCCAGGATCACGACCACGCCGTGGATGAAGCCGACCAGGGCCGGGCGGGACAGGTAGTCGGCCACCCAGCCCAGGCGCACGAGCCGGGACAGGAGGAAGCAGCCGCCGGTGAGGAGGGCGAGCATCCCGGCCAGAGCGGCGTGGCGCGTGGGGTCGCCGGCGGCGATGGAGGTCACGCCGGCACCGACGAGGGCCGCCGCCGCCGCTGACGGGCCGATGACGAGTTGGCGGGAACTGCCCAGGGCGGCGTAGGCGATGACGGGCAGGAGCAGGGCGTAGAGCCCGGCGACGGGGGCGACGCCGGCCACCTCGGCCAGCCCCATCGACGACGGGATGGCCAGGGCGGCGACGGTCACCCCGGCGACGAGGTCGACCTGGAACGCCGAGCGGTCGTAGCCCTGCAGGTGGCGTACGACCGGCACCAGCCGGTGCACCGGGCGGCGTCGGGGCAGGTGGACGAAGGGCCGTTCGGGGCCGTCGTCGGCCCCGTCGGCGGCGGCGTCAGCCGGGCCAGCCATTGAAGCCGCAGAGCTCCTCGGGCGCGGGGCGGGGGACGGGCCGGAAGGTGTCGCCGGTGTAGTAGGCGACGGGGAGCAGACAGACCTGCAGGAAGTCGTCGGGGATGCCCAGCAGGGCGGCGACCTCGTCGGCCCCGTGCAGGTGCATGGTCGTGATGGAGGAGCCCAGGCCCCGGGCCCGCAGGGCCAGGCAGAAGCTCCACACCGACGGGTAGATCGAGCCGTAGACCGACGTGGCGGCAGGGTGCGGCATCGGTGTGGCCGGGTCCGGGGTGCTGCGATGACGGCGGATGCAGGGGATCACCAGGGCCGGCACCTCGTGGAGGTGGTCGGCCACGTGGGCGGCGGCGGCGAGGTTTCGCCGGGCCCGCTCGTCGAGGCGCCCGGGGTCGAAGCGGTCGACGTAGGACCCCCACGCCCGGCGGTAGATCTCGGCGATGGGCGCCTTCAGCGCCGGGTCGTCCACCACCACCCACCGCCACCGCGACGTCTGGTTGGACCCCACCGGCGCCTGCTCCGCCACCGCCAGGCAGTCGAGCAGCACCTGCCGCGGCACTGGCCGGCCGAGGTCCAACCGCGTCCGCACCGACCGCGTGGTCGTCAGCAGGTGGTCGACCACCCCGACGTCGAGGTCAGCGGCTCCCAGCTCATCGGTCACGCCCGGAAGGTAGCCCCGAGCACCCCTCCGCCCCCATCGCCCCGAACCTTGTGCAAACCCGCCGGGATGACGGCGAGTACGCACAAGGTTCCAAAGG
>CAYTJS010000224.1:0-6506 GCA_964438115.1 uncultured Iamiaceae bacterium | reverse complement strand
CCATGGCGTGGTGGGCGAACTGGCCCAGGACCACGAAGACCCGCAGGTCCTCGAGCAGGGCCAGCTCCCGCTCCAGCCAGGGGCGGCAGGCGTCCCGCTCGGCGGGCGTGGGCTTGTTGGCCGGCGGGGCGCACCGCACCGGCGCGGTGATCCAGGCCCCGGTGAGGGTCAGGCCGTCGCCGCGATGGGTCGAGGTGGGCTGGTTGGCGAAGCCGGTGCGGTGGAGGGCGCCGTAGAGGAAGTCGCCCGAGCGGTCGCCGGTGAACATGCGCCCGGTGCGGTTGGCGCCGTGGGCGGCGGGGGCCAGGCCGATGACGGCCACCCGAGCCGCCGGGTCGCCGAAGCCGGGGACCGGTCGCCCCCAGTAGTCCCAGTCGGCGTAGGCCGCCCGCTTCTCCCGGGCCACCTCCTCCCGCCAGGCCACCAGGCGTGGGCAGGCCCGACAGGCGATCACCCCCGCCTCGACGGCCGCCAACGTGTCGGGTGCTCCCACCGGGGCGAGCGTAGGCCCGCCCACCACGCCGGTAGGTTGGGCGGTCACCATGGCTGCGAAGGCACCCGCTCCTCCCGCCCCCACCCTCATGCTGCTCGTCCGGCACGGGCTCACCCCCACGACCGGCAAGACCCTGCCGGGCCGGGCCCCCGGCCTGCACCTCTCCGACGCCGGCCGGGCCCAGGCCGAGACCGTGGCCGGGCGCATCGCCGCCCTCGGCGAGGTGGCCGCCGTCTACGCCTCGCCCCTCGAGCGGGCCCGCGAGACCGCCGCCCCCATCGGCCGGGCCACCGGCAACCGGGTGCGCACCATGGCCGGCCTGCAGGAGTGCGACTTCGGCGAGTGGACGGGTGGGAAGCTGGCCACCCTGGCCAAGAAGCCCGAGTGGCGCCAGGTCCAGTCGAACCCGTCGGGCTTCCGCTTCCCCGGTGGGGAGTCCTTCACCGAGATGCAGACCCGCATCACCGGCGCCCTGGCCCAGCTCCGCGACCGCCACCCCGGCCAGAAGGTGGTCGCCGTCTCCCACGCCGACCCGATCAAGGCGGCGGTGGCCCACGCGATGGGCACCCACCTCGACCTGTTCCAGCGCATCGTCGTCTCCCCGTGCTCGGTGAGCGCCGTGCTGCTGAGCGGCGGGCCGCCCGTCGTCCTGGCCGTGAACGCCGTCGACGACCTCGCCCGGCTGGCCCCGTCGTGAGCCGCGTCCTCGAGCACCCCGACCACTTCACCGCCGGCGCCGTGGGCCCGCCGGGGGGTCGCACCTTCTTCCTGCAGGGCGGTCAGGGCGGCGACCTGGTCACCCTGAAGCTGGAGAAGCAGCAGGTCGGGGCCCTGGCCCAGTACCTGCGGGGCATCCTGGCCGACCTGCCCGTGGTGCCCCTGGCCGAGCGCCCGGCGAGCCTCGACCTGCAGGAGCCCCTCGTGGCCGAGTTCGTGGTCGGCGCCATGGGTGTGGCCTACGACGAGGATGCCGACCGCATCATCCTCCAGGCCGACGAGCTGGTCCTCGAGGACGACGACGAGGACGGCGACGACGAGGACGACCCCTTCGTCGACGAGCTCCTCGAGACCGGCGAGCACGCCCGCTTCCACCTCACCCGGGCCCAGGTCATCGCCTTCTGCGACCACGCCGACGCCCTGGTGGCCGCCGGGCGACCCCTCTGCCGGGTCTGCGGCCAGCCCATGGACCCCGCCGGCCACCGCTGCCCCCGGAACAACTGACCCGGTGACCGACCCGGCCGCCGAGCGCCGCCTGCTGGCCGAGGGCGAGATCACCGTCGAGGGGCGCATGCCCTACAGCTCCAACGGCACGTTCCTGGTCCGGCTGACCCACGACGGCGCCGAGGGCCTCGGCATCTACAAGCCGGTCCGGGCCGAGCGCCCCCTCTGGGACTTCCCCGAGGGACTGGCCCGGCGGGAGGTGGCCGCCCACGAGCTCTCGGCCGCCCTGGGCTGGGACCTGGTGCCCACCACCGTCCTGCGCGACGGCCCGCTCGGCGAGGGGTCGGTGCAGCGGTTCGTCGACGCCGACTTCCAGGAGCACTACTTCACGCTCCGGGAGCACCGCCACCACGACCCCTGGTTCATGCGGCTGTGCGCGTTCGACCTGGTGGCCAACAGCACCGACCGCAAGGGCGGCCACGTGCTGGTCGACCCCGACGACCACCTGTGGGCCATCGACAACGGCCTCAGCTTCCACCGGGAGTTCAAGGTGCGCACCGTCATCTGGGACTACGCCGGCGAGCCGCTGCCCGACGACGTGGCCGACGGTCTGCAGGCGCTGGTGGCCGACGGCGTCCCCGACCGGGTGGCCGACCTCCTCGACGCCTTCGAGCGCGACGCCCTGGTCCTGCGGGCCACCGCCCTGCTCGAGGCGGGGGCCTTCCCCCACGACCCCACCGGGCACCGCTACCCCTGGCCCCTGGTGTGAGCCGCCCCTCCCTCGACCGGCTGGTGGCCGAGGGCGACCTCGACGGCCTGCTGCGGCGGGTCGACGACCTGTGCGACGAGGGGGCCTGGGACGAGCTGGTCCGGCTCCGGGACCGCAGCCGGGCCGCCGTCGAGCGGGGCTTCCAGCTGTGGCCGGCGGCGTCCTTCGCCGAGTACCGGTTGGCCCTCGACGCCCCGGGCCCGTGGGCCGGCGCCGTACTCGTCGAGGGCGCCGGCCGCTTCTCCCTCGGGCCCCTGCCCGAGGTGGCGGCGTCCACCCACCGCTGGGACGAGCTGGCGCCCCACGTGCCCGGGGGCCCGCCGGCAGCGCTGGCCGCCCAGGAGCGGGTGGTGCGGGGCGAGGACCTGAGCGACGCCCTCGACGCGTTGCCCGACCTCTTCGAGCTGCCCGCCCGCCTGCAGCCCTGGGAGCCTGACTACGCCCTGGCCGAGTACCGCGACGCCGAGGCCCACTTCCCCGCCCCGCCCCGTCCCGACCTGCTGCCCACCCGGTTCGGCGCCGCGGGCGCACGGCTCGACGACCCCGTCGTCACCACGGCCCTGGCCGACGTGGCCCGCACCTGGGCGGTCGAGTCCAACGGCCGGGTCGAGGTGGTGGCCGTCGAGGGCGGGCCCGCGGCCGCCATCGCCGCCGTCGGCCCCAGCTCCGGGCGGATGGCCGTCCTCGAACCCGGCGAGGCCCTGGCCCAGTTGGCCTGGGCGGGGGCGTCGGGTGGGGCCCACGGCCGGCGGCGGGGGGCGGCCACCGGTCGCTTCCGGGCCTGGTGGGCGCTGGCCGCCCTGGCCGGCCTCGACGAGGACTGGCCGGTGCACGCCGACGACCTGGGTCAGGCCGCCACCGAGCTCACCTGGTGGGCCTGGGACGCCGCCGAGCCCGAGACGGGCTGGTCCCTGCGCCTGGCCGTGGCCGACGAGGCCCACGGCCTGGCCTGGGCCGTCGCCGCCGTCGACGCCACCACCTGACCCGCCCGCGCCCGATCCGCCGGCGCCCCGATCCGCCGGCGCCCCGATCCGAAATTGCGTGAGTTGGTCACGCCCAGGCGGACCAACTCACGCAATGTCAGGTCATCGAGCCTGCAGCGCCTCGATGAGCTTGGGCAGGACCTTGTGGACGTCGCCCACGATGCCGAGGTCGGCCACGCTGAAGATGGGGGCCTCGGCGTCCTTGTTGATGGCGATGATGTTCTTCGAGCCCTTCATGCCCACCAGGTGCTGGGTGGCACCGGAGATGCCACAGGCGATGTAGACGGTCGGCTTCACGACCTTGCCCGTCTGGCCCACCTGGTAGGAGTACGGGACCCAGCCGGCGTCCACGATGGCGCGGGAGGCGCCGGGCGCGGCCTTGAGCAGCTTGGCCAGCTGCTCGATCATCTCGTACTTGTCGGACTCGCCCAGGCCCCGGCCGCCGGAGACGACCACGGCCGCCTCGTCGAGCTGGGGACCCTCGCGCTCCTCCACGTGGCGGGCCTTGACCGTGGCACCCACCGCACCGTCGGGGACGGGCAGGGCCACGACCTCGGCGGGACCGCCACCGGACTCCTCGGCGGCGAAGGACTTGGGCCGCACCATGGCCAGCACCGGGCCGTCGCCGACCAGCTTGGTGCGGACGTTGGTGGTGCCACCGAAGACGGGCTCGGTGGTGACCAGGGCGTCGCCGTCGACCTCGAGGTCGACGTTGTTGGTCGACACCGAACGGTCGAGCTTGGCCGACAGCCGGCCGGCCACGTCGCGGCCGTCGTAGGTCGTACCGAACAGGATGGCGTCGGGGGCGTCACCGCCCTGGACGGCGGCGGCGATGGCGGCGGCGGCGGGCACGCCGACGAGCTGGTCGCCCAGGTCGCCGGTGGCGTACACCTTGGTGGCGCCGTGGGCGCCCAGGGCGGCGGCGGCCGCCGCCCCGTCGCCGGCGAGCACGCACTCGACGGTGTCGGCCAGCTCCCGGGCCTTGGTCAGGATCTCCAGGGTGATGGGCAGGACCTCGCCGTCGCGGGCCTCGGCGTACACCCAGATGCGGGACAGAGCCATGGTCAGAGCACCTTCAGTTCGTCCAGGAAGGCGACGATGCGCTCATGGGCGTCACCCTCGTCCTCGATGATCTCGCCGGCCTCGCGGGCGGGCGCGGCCGTCACGTCCACGACCTCCTGGCGGGCACCGGCCCAGCCGACGGAGGCGGCGTCGATGCCCAGGTCGGCGAGGGAGACCTCGTCGACGGGCTTGTTCTTGGCCGCCATGATCCCCTTGAAGGAGGGGTAGCGGGGCTCGACGACACCGGCGGTCACCGACACCACGGCGGGGATCGGGCAGCTGATCTCGTCGAAGCCGGCCTCGGTCTGGCGCTGCACCTCGACGGTGCCGTCGCCCACGCTGATCTCCTTGGCGAAGGTCACCGAGGGCAGGCCCAGGAGCTCGGCCAGCTGCTCGGGCACGGTGCCCGTGTAGCCGTCGGTCGACTCCGTGGCGGTGAGGATGAGGTCGGCGCCCTCGACCCGGCCGATGGCCTGGGCCAGGACCTTGGCGGTGCCCAGGGCGTCGGTGCCGCCCAGGGCGTCGTCGCTGACCAGGACGGCCTTGGCCGCGCCCATGGCCAGCGCGGTCCGCAGACCGCCGGTCTCGTTGTTGGGGGCCATCGAGACGAGGGTGACCTCGCCATCGCCGCCGGCGGCGTCGACGAGCTGCAGCGCCATCTCGACGCCGTACGAGTCCGACTCGTCCAGGATCAGCTTCGAATCACGCTTGAGGGTGTTGGTCGAGGGATCCAGCGCACCCGGCTCGGCCGGGTCGGGGATCTGCTTGACGCACACGACGATGTTCACGACGCAGTGCTCCAGATCGGGGACAGCATGGTTGAGATCATCGGTTGTACCCGGATCGGCGGCCAAATCGGCGCCGCTACCGTCTGGGACCCTGAAGGTCCTCCTGCTCGTCAACGCCTCGGCCAGCTCGGTCACCCCCCGGACGCGGGTGGTGATCCGCAAGGCGCTGTCCGCCGACCACGAGGTCGAGGTGGCCGAGACGAACCGCCGCGACCACGCCACCAGCCTGGCCCGGGGGGCCGCCCGGGCCGGCGTCGACGTGGTCGTGGTCCTCGCCGGTGACGGCACCCTGAACGAGGCCGCCAACGGCCTGGTGGGCACCGACACCGCCCTGGCCTGCCTGCCCGGCGGCTCCACCAACGTCTTCGCCCGCACCATCGGCCTGCCCAACGATCCCATCGAGGCGACCGGCGACCTGCTCGACGCCCTGGCCCGCCGGGCCATCCGCCCCGTCGGCCTGGGCAGCGTGAACGGGCGCTACTTCCTGTTCCACACCGGGGTGGGCTTCGACGCCGCCATCGTGGCCCAGGTCGAGAAGCGGTCGGGGCTGAAGCGCTACGCCGGCCACGCCCTCTTCATCTACGCCGGCCTCGAGACCACCGTCGCCCACTACGACCGCCGCCACCCCCACTTCTCGGTCCACCACCCCGACGGCACGGTGGTGCCCGACGGCTACATGACCGTGGTCCTCAACACCAACCCGTACACGTTCCTCGGCAACCGCCCCTTCGACCTGGCCCCCGAGGCCACCCTCGACCGGGGCCTGGCCGTGGTCACCGTGCGGACCATGAAGGTGCTGCCCTTCCTCGGCATCGCCGCCTCGGCCCTGGGCTCGGGCCGCCGCCTCCGGACCAGCCGCCACGTCGACTACCGGGTCGACGCCGAGGAGGTCGAGCTGGTGGCCCACGGCGAGGGCGCCATGCCCTTCCAGGTCGACGGCGACTACCTCGGCCCCGTCGACCGCCTCCACTTCCACCACGAGGCCGACGCCATCAACCTCGTGGTGGGATGAGCCCCCGGGCCACGTGGGGGACGTTGGTGCAGATGCCGTCGACGCCCTGGGCCAGCAGCTCCCGCATGCGCGCGGGGTCGTCCACCGTCCACACGTTGACCGCGATCCCGTGCTCGTGGCAGCGGTCGACCAGGGCCACGTCCACGAACAGGTCGTAGGGGTGCAGGGCCGTGTGACCCACCTCGAGCAGCACCTCGACCGTGTCGGGCTGCGGGTCGACCACCAGCAGGGCGGTGGG
>CAYTJS010000223.1:0-6557 GCA_964438115.1 uncultured Iamiaceae bacterium | reverse complement strand
CCTGGTCGCCGCCCTCGTGGTGGTCCTGGCCCTGGTCGCCGCCGTGGTGGTGGTGGCCCTCGTCGACCAGGCCGGGGACGACCCCGCCCCGACTGCCGCCCCGACCGATGAGCCGACCGACGAGCCGACCGACGACGCCCCCGATCCGGCGACCGTCGGCGAGGACACCGTCGGCGACCCGTACACGCCCGACGCCGGCGCCACCGGCTACGACGCCACCCACTACGACATCGACCTCGCCTACGACCCCGAGTCGGGTGAGGTCGAGGGCACGACCACCATCACCGCCACCGCCGAGCAGGACCTCGGTCAGTTCTCGGTCGACCTCATCGCCCTCGACGTCGGCGACGTCACCGTCGACGGGGCCCCCGCCGCCGTCGAGGTCGAGGGCCGCGACGTGCGCATCCGTCCCGAGGAGCCCCTGGCCGAGGGCGACGAGTTCGAGGTGACCATCGACTACGGCGGGGTCCCCGAACCCGTCGTGTCCGCCGGCTTCCCGACCGGGTGGCTCACCACCGACACCGGCGGCGCCTACGTCATCGGCGAGCCCGACGGCGGGGCCACCTGGTTCCCCGCCAACGACCATCCCTCCGACAAGGCCGCCTTCGACATCTCGGTGACCGTCCCCCGGGGCTGGGTGGTGGCGAGCAACGGGGAACTGGTCGACCGGGAGCGCGAGGGCGACACGGTGACCTGGCACTGGCAGGAGGACGACGAGATGGCCACCTACCTGGCCACCGTGGCCATCGACCGGTTCGCCGTGGTCGAGGAGGAGACCGCCGACGGGCTCCCGCTCGTCAGCTTCTACCCCCGCGACGACGCCGAGGCGCTGACCGGGGCCTTCGGTGACGCCGAGGAGATGATCGCCGTCTACGAGGACCTCTTCGGCCCCTACCCCTTCGACGAGTACGGCGCCATCGTGGTGCCCGTGACCCTGGGCCTGGCCCTCGAGACCCAGGGGCGCTCGATCTTCGGCGAGGACGTCGCCGCCTTCGACGAGTTCCAGGCCCACGAGCTGGCCCACCAGTGGTTCGGCAACGCCGTCACCCCGGCCCGCTGGGAGGACATCTGGCTCAACGAGGGCTTCGCCACCTACGCCGAGATGCTCTGGTCCGAGGCCACCGACGAGACCTACGACATCGACGCCGACGCCGAGTCCCGCCGCGACCAGCTCGCCGGCGACGACGGCGACCAGATCCTCGACCCGGGCGTCGACCGCTGGTTCTCCGAGGCCGTCTACGTCCGGGGCGGCCTCACCCTGCACGCCCTGCGCCGCGCGATCGGCGACGAGGCCTTCTTCGAGCTGCTCCGGACCTGGGTCGCCGACAACGAGGGCGAGTCGGTCACCACCGACGACTTCATCACCCTGGCCGAGGAGGTCAGCGGCCGGCAGCTCGACGACTTCTTCGACGCCTGGCTGAGCGACGACGAGATCCCGGAGTTCGACTGACGCGCGAGAGTTGGCCCGTGACGACGGGACGACTGGACGGACGGGTGGCGGTGGTGACCGGGGCGGGGGACGGCATCGGAGCGGCCATCGCCCGGGCCTACGCCGCCGAGGGGGCCCGGGTCGTGGTGGCCGAGCGGGACGAGGCCAAGGGCACGGCGATGGCCGACGAGCTGGGGGACGCCGGCCGGTTCGTGCGCACCGACGTGGCCCGCAAGGCCGACGTGTTGGCCATGGTGGCCGCCGCCGGCGAGTGGGGCGGGGCGGACGTGCTGGTCAACAACGCCTGGGGCGGGGGTCGTCTCGGCAAGGTCGAGCACAAGTCCGACGAGCTCTTCGACCACGGCTTCCACGTCGGGTTCTACGGCCCGGTGTGGGCCATGCAGGCCGCCTTCCCCCACATGCGGGACCAGGGCTGGGGCCGCATCGTCAACCTGTGCTCGCTCAACGGGGTGAACGCCCACATCGGCACCGCCGAGTACAACTCGGCCAAGGAGGCGCTGCGGGCCGTGACCCGCACCGCCGCCCGCGAGTGGGCCGGCCACGGCATCTGCGCCAACGTGATCTGCCCCGGCGCCAAGACGGCCGCGTCGCGGGCGGTCTTCGCCGAGCACCCGGAGCTGGAGGCCATGGCCGACGCCGCCAACCCGATGGGCCGCCTCGGCGACCCCGACGCCGACATCGCCCCGGTGGCCGTCTTCCTCGCCTCCGACGACTGCCGCTACCTGACCGGCAACACCCTGTTCGTCGACGGCGGCAGCCACATCAACGGCGCCGCCTGGGCCCCCGAGCTGCCCGACGAGTGAGCCCCACCGTCACGGTTCCGGTGGCTGTGCGAACATGACCGGCGGCGAGAGGGGGCCACGGTGTACCAGCGCATCGTCGTCGGGGTGAACCAGGCGGAGACGGCGGCACGCGCCGCCGAGACCGCCCTCGAGTTGGGCGCCGCTCTCGGCGCCGAGGTCCACCTCGTCTGTGCGTTGGCCGACGGCGGTGGTGCGCCGCTGTCGTCGATGGTGGCCGGCGCGGCCCTGGCCGGCGGACGACCCGATCCCAACCTCCCGGGCGACACCGATGCCCGCGCCCACGCCGAGCGCTACCTGACCAGGCTCACCAAGGGGGCGGCCGCCACCACCCGGCACCACGTGCTCCCCGGAGACCCCGCCGAGGTGATCCTGCAGGTGGCCGACGAGGTCGACGCCGACCTCGTCGTCGTCGGCAACAAGGGGATGCAGGGCGCCCGCCGGGTCCTGGGCAGCGTCCCCAACTCCGTCAGCCACAACGCCGGCCGCTCGGTCCTCATCGTCTCGACCACCTGACCGGCAGCCGCGGCCGGGGGCGCCGACTACCCCGTGAATGCCGGACCGCCGGCGACGGGGCCGGTCGGGTCGTCGGGACCGGGACCGGGACCGGAGGGGCCGGACCGGAACGACAGCGGGAAGGCGACCCGCGGGCCGGGGGCGCCCCGCACGCGGAGCTCGCAGGCGACCCGGCGGCAGTCGACCTGACCGTGGTCGAGGACCAGCACGGTGCGGGCCCGGTGGGTGTGGGTCCAGGACACGCCGACGCCCGCCTCGAGCAGGCCGGGGACCTCGTAGATGGTGCTGGCGTACGCACTGCACGAGGGCGGGCCCCCGCCCACCCGGCACTGGTCGACGTAGACCGAGGTCCCGGGCACCCACTGCCGGCCGGCGATGGTGATCGCCTGACGACCGACCAGCCCCGTCGTCGGTGCCGCCGTCACCGTCGGGGCCACGACCGGGCCGGCAGGGTCGAAGGCCACCGGCGCCTCCGCCGTCCGCCCGAAGTCCTCCTGCTCGACGAGGAGCGAGCAGGCCGTGGTGCGGCAGTCGACCGGACCCGTCGGGGTGGAGAGGACGGCCCGGACCACGAAGCGCACGGTCAGCGACGAGGGGATCCCAGGCCCGACGACGATCCGGCGGCCGCAGTCGTCCCGACCCGCCGGGGCCGCCCGGCACTGACGCAGGGAGGCCGCCCCGGGCGTCATCCCGTCGAGGGTCACCGAGACCACCTCGGCGTCGACGAGGCCGACGTCCGGATCGACGGCGATGGTCATCACCGGCGCCGCCGCCGAGGGACCGGGGAGGGCGGCGAGGGTCAAGGTGACCGCGGCCACCGCCGACACGAGCCGGACGAGGGGCGGCCGCCGTGGGCCACGGGCCACGGTGGGCAGCCTGCGCCCGCGGCACCGGACGACCGGCACCGTGACCCCGGGTCGGTCAGGGATCGGGGTCGCCACCACCGGTCCAGCGAGAGAGGTCGAGGGTCGCGCCGGAGGCGATCCCGGCGTCGGCGGTGGGAGAGGTACCCGCCGCCTCGAGGCGACGACGGCGCAACCATCCGAGGAGCCACCAGATCAGGAACAGGCCCAGGGTGATGGCGTAGACGAAGCCGAACAGGTAGAGGAGCGGCTTCCAGGTCCCCACCTCGACGAACTCGCCCCGCTCGCCCATGCAGTAGAGGGTCGACGACGTCGACGTCCCGTCGCTGGTCTGGGTGGTGTAGCTGATGACGAAGGGGTCCGGACGGTCCTCGGGGCAGAGCCAGGGCGCCCCGAAGCCGAGCGACTCGGGGTAGATGGCCATCAGGAGGATCGCGATCATCAGGGCGATGAAGAGGGGGACGCCGATGCGCAGGCCCCAGCGCAGCTTGCTCATCCCTCGCCGCCCCCCGCGCTCGAGACCAACTCGCCGCGGGCGTCGTAGGTCAGGGTCACGCGGTCGCGCTCGTTCTCGACGCTGACGTTGATGCGCAGACCGTCGCCGGTCGCCCGCGACACGATCAAGGAGCTGGCGTAGCCGTCCCGCAGGTCGGCCTGCTCGATGGCGTCGTCGATGATGTCGTCGAACTCGTCGACCGGGACCCGACTGGCCCGGAACAGCTCCCGGCGCAGCTCGCCGGCGGGCGGGACCCCGGTCACCGGCGTGGGGTCGGACACGCCCCGGCCGCTGCCGTAGGCCCCGGACGTTCCGTAGAGGTAGCTGTCCAGCTCGTCGTTCGTCCCCGGGACCAGGGCCTCCATGCTCACGTACCCCGGGAAGTGGGCCAGCGAGCGCAGGACCGGCTCCTCGCCCAGCTCCTCCTCGAGGGCGGCCAGGCCGTCGGCGGGCACGTCGGTGCCGAGCCCGCCGCCTCGGGCCTGCACCTCGGCGTCGAACTCGGCCCGGGACATGCCCGAGCACGCCGTGGCGACGAGGGCCACGGCCACCAGGGCCAGGGGCAGGCGGCGGCGAACCACGGCCGCCGACCCTAGTCCCGCCCACCGGCCGCCCCGGCGGCCCGGCTGATGGCATGAATCGTGGGAGGTGTGGCATTGACGCCAGAGCCGTCAGCCCCCACCCTGGGGCCATGACCGCCGCGACCCCCGCCGCCCACCGGGTCGTGATCGTGGCCTTCCCCGGGCACCAGCCCCTCGACGTGGTCGGCCCCCACGAGGTCCTGGCCGGGGCCAACCAGGTGCTCGCTGCCGCCGGCCGACCGGCCGCCTACCACCTCCGCCTCGTCGCCCACGTCCCCGGGCCGGTGCCGACGGAGAGCGGCCTGGCCCTCCACGCCGAGGCCCTGCCGGCACCCGACGAGGTCGACACCCTCCTGCTGCCGGGCGGCGACGGTGTCCTGGCCGCCGCCGAGGACGCCGAGCTGGTGGACTGGGTCCGTCGGGCCGCAGGCGCCGCCGACCGGGTGGCCACCGTGTGCAGCGGCACGTTCCTCGCCGGGGCCGCCGGGCTGCTCGACGGGCGCCGGGTGACCACCCACTGGGCCCGGGCCGACCAGCTCGCCGAGCGGCATCCCACCGCCGTCGTCGCCCCCGACCCGCTGTACGTCGCCGACGGCGACCTGTGGACCTCGGCGGGGGTGACGGCGGGGATCGACCTGGCCCTGGCCCTGGTCGAGGCCGACCACGGCGCCGACGTCGCCCAGACCATCGCCCGGTGGTTGGTGATGTTCCTGCGGCGGCCGGGGGGCCAGACCCAGTTCGCCGTGCCCGTGTGGAGCGACCCGGCCCCGCCCGGGCCGGTGCGCCGGGCCCAGGACCTCGTCCATGACGACCCGGGCGGCGACTGGCGGGTACCCGAGCTGGCCCACCGGGTCGGCCTCAGCCCCCGCCACTTCAGCCGGGCCTTCACCGAACAGGTCGGGGTGTCCCCCGGCCACTACGTCACGAGCGTCCGCGTGGAGGCCGCCCGCCGCCTGCTCGAGGACGAGCCCGACCTCACCCTGCCCGTGGTCGCCCGGCGCTGCGGCTTCGGTACGGCCGAGACGCTGCGCCGGGCGTTCCGCCGTCGCCTGGGCGTCCCGCCCGAGCAGTACCGCCGTCGCTTCGCCCCCCGTTCCTGACCCGACCCGCCACCCACCACTCGCCTACCGAAGGAGCACGCGCCGTGCAGATCGCCATCCCCCTCTTCGACCGCCTGACCGCCCTCGACGCCGTGGGCCCCTACGAGGTGCTCCAGCGTCTCCCCGGGGCCACCGTGACCTTCGTGGCCACCCGACCCGGCGAGATCCGCACCGAGAACGGGTTCCTCGGCCTCGTCGCCGACGCCCACGTCGACGAGGTGCCCACCCCCGACGTGATCGTGGCCCCCGGCGGCATCGGGACCCGGGCCGCCGTCGACGACGAGGCCCTGATCGGCTGGCTGCGGTCGGCGCACGCCACCACCCGCTTCACGACGAGCGTGTGCACCGGTTCGTTCCTCCTGGGGGCCGCCGGCCTCCTCGAGGGACTCACCGCCACCACTCACTGGAGCGTCCTCGACGAGCTGACCGGCTACGGGGCCGTGCCCACCCGCGACCGGGTGGTCGAGCACCTGGACCGGCGCATCATCACCGCCGCCGGCGTGTCCTCCGGCATCGACATGGCCCTGCGCCTGAGCGAGCTGCTGGTGGACGACGTCGCCGCCAAGGCCATGCAGCTCATGGTCGAGTACGACCCCCAGCCCCCCTTCGACGCCGGCCACCTCGACCGGGCCGGCGACGACGTGGTCGCCCGCGTCATCGAGTACGCCGCCACCAAGGACTGACCACCAACGACCTGAAATTGGGCTCTCCGAGCACATCCGTGGGTCATGACCGGCCGGGTAGGTCCGGG